>JAFYOD010000030.1 GCA_017556515.1 Lachnospiraceae bacterium | reverse complement strand
GGCGCTGCTGATCAGTTCAACACAGTTGCAGCTCTTTACGCAGAGGTATGTCAGGTTGTAGCTACAAAAGATATCGCATCCATCGAAGACTTAAAGGGTAAGAGAGTTTCCGTTGGTGATGCTGGTTCCGGCGTAGAGTTCAACGCTCGTCAGATCCTTGAAGCTTACGACATTTCCTTCGAAGATATCAGCGTGAACAACCTTGGTTTCGGTGATTCTTCCGACGCTTTAAAAGATGGTAAGATCGATGCATTCTTCTGTACAGCTGGTGCTCCGACAACAGCTATCGTAGAGCTTGCTACAACAAACGATATCAACCTTCTTGCAATCGACGATGAGCACGCTGCAAAACTTGCAGAGGCTTACCCGTTCTACACAACATACCCGATCCCGGGCGGTTCCTACAAAGGTGTTGATGAGGACGTTCAGACAGTTGCTATCAAAGCTACACTTATCGCTTCCCCGAAACTTAGCGAAGACGTAGTTTACAACTTAACAAAAGCTATCTTCGAAAACAAAGAAGAAATCGCTGGCGCACACGCAAAGGGTGCAGAGCTTAGCACAGAGTACGCTACAACTGGTATTTCCGTTCCGTTCCATCCGGGTGCAGAGAAATACTTCAAAGAAGTAGGCGCTCTTAAATAATCAATCCTTTGAAACATAAGAAATTGAGATTTACAGCAATGGCTGCAATAATGGTTGTCGTTATTGCAGCCATTCTGGCCTTTACCTATCGAAGCGGAGACTATCTTGTCTTAAGGAACGGAGACACGAATGAAGAATTTGCCCGCTTCCGTGTTTCAGAAGGGGATGAGTTTTCTGTAAGATTCATCCACTCCGTGAATCAATATCCACTGACTGATGTTTATGAGATCAGGGACAGTAAGATCTATGTGGTCCGCACGATCTACAACAACTTCGGTGCCGGTGTTCAGACCGAGATCGAAGAAGGGCAGACATTGGAGATCAATGAAAATGGTGAGATGGTAGTTTCCGGATTCAATCTGGAGATGCCATGGCTTTCGTATATCGTAGGTACGGTCTCTGACCACACACTTACGTTACATGGAAAAGAAATCAGTTTAAGGGAACTGTGCGGCCGCAACAGCAAAGTCGCGTTCTCCATAGAGTGAGAAAAATAAAAGGAGGGACTTGAGATGGCAAAAGAAAACCTGAAAGTCAATACAGCTCCGGCAGAAGATGCTTCTGTAGGTTCTGCAGAAGATGTTGATGCCATTATGAAAAAGTACGACAGAGAGTCTAACACCCGTATCTGGGAAGGCAAACCGAAGATGATCATCGGCTACCTGTTAGCAGCATTCTCCGTACTTATGCTTTACATGAACCTGTTCGCAAACTGGGATGAGCGTGTAAGACGTTCCCTGTTCGTAGGTATTGTTATTATCCTTGTATTCCTTGTATACCCGGCAAAGAAGGGTACTACAAAAGTGAACCACGTTCCGATCTATGATATTATCCTCATGGTACTTGGTAGTGGTGCATTCTTCTACTTCGTAATCAACTTCAAAGAGATCATCAGCCACGCAACTCGTATCAGCCAGATCGAAGTTTACGTTGGTATCATCGGTATTCTCGTACTTATGGAGGCCTGCCGTCGTTCCGTAGGTGTTCCGATCCTCGTGGTTGCGACATTCTTTATCGGTTACGCATTCTGGGCAGGATTTGACCAGGGACGTGAGTTCCAGCAGATCCTCAAATCCGTAATCTACAACCTGTTCTATACAACAGGTGGTGTTATCGGTACTCCGATCGGTGTATGTTCTACATATATCGCACTGTTTATTTTATTCGGTGCCTTCCTTGAGGCAACCGGTATTTCCGAGTTCTTCATCCAGTTATCCAACTCCGTAGCAGGTGCTTCTGATGGTGGTCCGGCGAAAGTAGCCGTTATCTCTTCTGCACTTTGTGGTATGGTATCCGGTTCTTCCGTAGGTAACACAGTTACTACAGGTTCCGTTACAATCCCGCTGATGAAGAAAACAGGTTACAAAGGTGAGTTCGCAGGTGCCGTAGAGGCGGCTGCTTCCACTGGTGGACAGATTATGCCGCCGATCATGGGTGCTGCTGCATTCCTTATGGCGGAGATGGTTGGTGTACAGTACAGTGAGATCGCGTTCCGTGCGATCTTCCCGGCTCTCCTTTACTTCGCAGGTATCTTCATCACAGTACATCTTGAGGCGAAGAGACTTGGCCTTAAGGGTATCTCCAAAGAAGATCTTCCGAAATTCTTCCCGCTGTTTATCAGACAGGGTTACCTTTTAATCCCGCTCGTTGCTCTTGTAGCAATGGTTATGATGGGCTTCACAATGTCTCGTGCGGCAGTTGCTGCGACAGCTCTTGCAATCCTTGTTAGCATTCCGAACAAAGCTACAAGAATGAACCCGGAGCGTTTCGTAGGTGCTCTTGAGACAGGTGGTAAGAATACACTTTCCGTAGCTGTATCCTGTGGTATCGCAGGTATCATCGCTGGTGTTGTTACAATGACAGGTCTTGGTCAGATCCTTATCTCCGCGATCGTTGGCGTTGCAGGTAACAAAGTTATCGTTGCTCTGTTCCTCACAATGCTTACATGTATCGTACTTGGTATGGGTGTTCCGACAACTGCCAACTACATCATCATGGCTACAACATGTGCTCCGATCCTCGTTAACGGTATGGGCATCAACCCGATCGCAGCGAACATGTTCGTATTCTACTTCGGTATCGTAGCTGATATCACTCCGCCGGTAGCACTTGCTGCTTACGCCGGTTCCGCGATCGCCAAATCCAACCCGATGAAGACTGCGTTCAACGCGTCTCGTCTTGCGATCGCAGCATTCGTAGTACCGTACATCTTCGCTATGAACCCGGCTATGCTGTTCATCGACGCTAGTGTAATCGATGTAGTTCTCATCGTAGTTACATCCCTGATCGGTCTCTTTGGTATCGCCGGTGGTCTTGAAGGCTACATGTTCAACAACATGAACGTGATTCAGAGACTGATGGCTGTTATCGGTGGTCTTTGCATGATGATCCCGGGTACAATGACAGATATCATCGGTGTTGCACTCGTTGGCGTATGCTGCGCATGGCAGATGGCAGACAAAAAGAAAAAAGCAATTGCATAATTGTAAATGTTAAGCCGGAGTTCCGTAAGGAACCCCGGCTTTTTTAGTTACAAATTCACAGGAACTTCCTGATCGATCTCCAGCGAATCTTCCGTTACAACACAATCATACGCCCAAACATGCACGCCACATTCCTTGGCACGTATCAGCGCTTCCGCAAACTCCGGATGCCTCTCTGCATGCGGAGCAAAAGCAGATATCCCCTTCATTTGGATCACAAATAACACGGCAGCTTCAAATCCATTCTTTACCGCATCTCCTAGCTCGTCCAAATGCTTGATCCCGCGCTCCGTCGGAGCATCCGGAAACTTCGCAGTTCCTTCTATATCTAAAGTGACACCCTTTACTTCCATAAGCCATGGACGTCCGGTCAAAGCATCTGTAAATGACAGGTCAAATCTAGAATCTCCATAACGCACTTCACGTCGGATCTTTTCCGGAAGAATACCAAGGTCGTTGGTAATATCCTGCAAACCACTCAGCCATTCATAAGCAACCTGGTTTGGAGCCTGAGAGTCAATATTGACCCATTGATTTCCTTTAGCCACCTTGATCAGAGAATACTCCGTTTTTCGCCCGGCAGCTATAGCATCCGGATGGTGCTGCACAACCACCGGAACACCGGGAATAAGCAATTCTTTCAAGCGACCTGTATTTTTTACGTGGCACACGACTTCTGTTCCGTTCAGCATCACATGGGCCAGAAAACGATTCGGGCGAGAGAGAAAGGTGCCAATCATAGTATTTGGATAAAACATAACAACCTCCGGATCATAAGAGTTCTCAAATATTATACCATGAACAAATCACTTGCACATCCCCTCAAATTGTGTTACAATTTTGGAGAGTTTTACATGATAAAGTGGTAAGCGAGGAAAGTGTTATGGGAAAAGATTTATTATATAGAAGTACTCGAGGCGGAGAGATGAATGTGACAGCCTCTCAGGCAATCTTAAAAGGATTGGCGTCTGACGGCGGACTGTTCGTTCCGGAGAAGATCCCGACACTGGATGTGACGGTGGAAGAGCTGGCGCAGATGACTTATCAGGAAACTGCTTATACGGTAATGAAACAGTTCTTGACCGACTTCACAGAAGAGGAATTGAAAGCTTGCATCGCCGGCGCATACGACGAAAAATTTGATACAGAAGAGATTGCTCCGCTTGCAAAAGCCGGCGGCGCTTACTTTTTAGAGCTGTTCCACGGAAAGACCATAGCCTTCAAAGATATGGCACTGTCTATCCTTCCGTATTTTATGACAACAGCAGCAAAGAAAAACAATGCAAAAAATGAGATTGTGATCCTGACAGCTACTTCCGGAGATACAGGAAAGGCTGCCATGGCAGGATTTGCGGATGTTCCGGGCACCAAGATCATCGTATTTTATCCGAAGGATGGCGTTAGCCGTGTGCAGGAACTGCAGATGCTTACTCAGAGGGGCGACAACACATTTGTAGTCGGTATCGACGGAAACTTCGATGATGCCCAGACCGGCGTAAAGAAGATTTTCGGAGACAAAGATTTTGCAAAAGAATTAGAGGAGCATGGTTTCCAGTTCTCCTCCGCAAACTCCATCAATATCGGACGTTTGGTTCCGCAGATTGTATACTATGTGTATGCGTACGCGAAACTTTTGGCAAACGGAGAGATCGAGAAGGGCGAGAAAGTCAACGTGACCGTTCCGACCGGAAACTTCGGAAATATCCTGGCTGCCTACTTTGCAAAGCAGATGGGTATTCCGTTCGATAAGCTGATCTGTGCATCCAATGACAATAAAGTACTGTATGATTTCTTCACTACAGGAAAATACGATAAAAACCGTCCATTCATTTTGACATCTTCTCCTTCCATGGATATTCTCGTATCCAGCAATCTGGAGCGCCTGCTGTATCTGAGCTGTGGCCAGAATGCAGAGCATACAAAGGCGATGATGGAAGCCCTTTCTGCAACCGGAAAATACGAGATCACGGAAGAGATGAAGACATTTATGTCTGATTTCCACGCCGGCTATGCAGGAATGGAAGAAAATGCAAAGACGATCAAAGCACTTTACGAAGATACAGGATACCTGATTGACACCCACACAGGCGTTGCGACAGCGGTATCTCATGCATACAAGAATGCATCAGGCGATGAGAAAAAGATGATCATCGCATCCACTGCAAGCCCATATAAATTCTCTGAGAATGTTGTCAAAGCAGTTTGCGGAGACGTACAGGCAGAGGGCGAATTTGATCTGATCGACAAACTTCAGGAATTATCCGG
>JAFYOD010000250.1 GCA_017556515.1 Lachnospiraceae bacterium | reverse complement strand
GCTCATGAAAAATCTGCGGCGGAAAGCCGCCATTCTCGCTCTGCCGCTGATCCTCGGTTTCGCGGTATTTTACATCATTCCATATGGTTCGGTGTTCTATTATTCCTTTACCACCCAGACAAAACCTGTCCGGTTCGCCGGCATCGGGAACTTCATGGAGGTATTGTCCAACGAATACTATCGTCTGGCACTGCGAAACACCGCAGTTTTCACCGTTGTTTCCATACCGCTTATGATCGTACTGGCTTACATAATTTCAAATCTGCTGTACCGCAGGAAAAGCCGTCTGTTTAAAATTCTTCTGTTCCTTCCGGTGTTGATTCCATCGGCATCCATCGCCGCGCTCTGGGCAGATCTGTTCCCGTCGGAAACCTTTTTTTCTATGATATTGCTGTTTCTCTGGAAGAACACCGGACTGATCTGCCTGATCCTCACAGCGGGAATGACAAAGATTCCGAACGATGTACTGGATGCCGCACGGCTCGACGGTGCCGGACCGCTGAACATACATATCCGCATCATCCTGCCTCTTCTCGCGCCGGTATTATTTTTCTCGTCACTCGTGGGATTGCTCCAGAGCTTCAAGATATTCCGTGAGATATACCTGATCCATCAGGCGTATCCGCCGGAGGATCTGTATATGATTCCGCACTATATTTTTAACAAATTCAATAAACTGGATTATGCCGAACTGTCCGCAGGTACTCTCATTTTCACGCTGGCAATTGTATTCGTACTACTCATTCTCGGCATGATCGGGTATTTGAGTTTCATAAAGAAGGGAGGACGGAAGAGTGACTAAAGTAAAACAACATATTTCTGTGGGAATCCTTGTTCTTTTCTGCATCATTGCTCTGGCTCCGGTGTATTTTCTGTTGATAAACTCCCTTCTTTCACCGGACGCGTTTCCGGACAGGCAGATGTTCTTTCCAAACACATTTTCTCTCCGGCAGTACTGGAATCTTATCATCGGAAATGAGGGATACTTCCTTCTGTACACACGGTCACTGTTCATTGCAATGGCAGCGACAGCAGGTCAGCTTGCTGTATCTGTAATTGCAGGTTTCCTGTTCGGAAAGTTTTCCTTCAAGGGACGTATGATCCTGCTGACCGTCTATGTCATCGTGCTGTTTCTGCCGTATTCCGCAACTCTGCTGCCCAACTATATGATGCTGCGCAGTATGAATTTGCTGAATACCCAGTTCGCGCTGATCCTTCCGGCTGTCTTCCATCCGCTCGGTACGATCATCATGACGATCTTCATCGCGGGAATCCCGCAGGAAACGATGGATGCCGCGCTTCTGGAAACCAAAAGCCTTTTTGCATTTCTTCGGCATATCGTGCTTCCGCAGATCACTCCGGCAATTGCTCTGACTTTAATCATAGCATTCACGGAAGCATGGAATATGGTGGAACAGCCGCAGGCAATGATGGAAAACCGACTTCTTCATCCGCTCTCTTCCGTACTCGGCAGCATATTCAGCGGAGATCGTGTAAATTATGCGGGCAGTCTGCTGTACATTCTTCCGCCGATACTTCTGCTGTTTGCTTTTGAAGAGGAACTGATGGATCAGCTAATCGAAAAGGCAGCATTGAAAACGGAGGCCGGTGATGAAAAGTAAACGGATTCTGCTCTGGTTTCTTGTGGTACTTCTTGGCATTACCTGCG
>JAFYOD010000249.1 GCA_017556515.1 Lachnospiraceae bacterium | reverse complement strand
TCAAAATAAGCATCCACATCCGGGTAGAACATCTCTTTGTCATAAGACTCAAACAATTTCTTTTGTACCAGATCCATCATCTGTTCAAAGTCTGTTACCACATCCGTCAGCTCCAGTTTTTTACCGGTCTGTGTATCGTAGTTATAACCGACCGCACCGAACATCGGATGAATGCCGCCACTGTAAGAATAGAATTCCTCACGAACACTAAAGACACGACTGTCCGCACGCTGTACAAATAAAAGCTCTTCATCGGCAAAATAAGATTCATAATCCGGATCTCCCTCTCCAAAAAGATCCTTCATCTGCTTAGCGGATGCTTCCATATGCTCAATTTTCTGCTGAGTCAGGGCTTCCAGCGCTTTTGTAAGTTCCGGATATTGTTTTGCATCATCATCACCCAGGCGGACACTGTCACGGATTGCCGAGCAGATCAGCTGATAATCGTTATGTTCCTCTCTTGATAAGGTGGTTTTTAACACATCAAGAACCGGAATCTCCGAATGCTCTTTTTCTTTGAGGCACAGCCAGCCTCCCTTATGATAGAGGCGCATCTGTGCAATTTCCTCACTATCTGTTTCTATCCTCGCCACAGCGCCTGCAAACCATGCCTGATGCTCTTCACTCAGAGTTAGGAAGGAACCTCCCTTACCAGATCTCCAGTCACTAGAATACACAAAATCGATGGAACGATCCGTATCGGTCCAGCTGATCTCACCATCCAGATCGACGGAAAGATCTGCAAGAGCACTTGGCAACGGAAGCTCGTTTCCATTTTCATCCACGTAAGACTCCAATTCCCATTCTTTATATAAATCTTCTACATTTAAATACTCCACGTCCTGTCCCGGGAATACACGCTTGAAGGTCTGATAACTGACACATGGCGCACCGTCAATGGTGAAATACCGCTGTCTTAACAAGGTGTTTTCATCCAGAAGTGTGGCGTAGGTTTCCTCGTATTTTGGATACCCGTCCTCATCCTTCTCTGATTCCTCTCCGATGCGGATACTCCACTCCTCATTTCCGCATCCTTCATACACCGGTTCGTCCAAACGCTCGATCATCTCTTGATCATAACTTACGCTTAAAAATCCCTGGTAATCTCTGGCTTCCGTACCCGCATAAATGGTTTCTTTCTCACCTTTTGGATCCATTCCGGTTGTAAATACAAGAACCTCAAAGTTTCCCGGTATTGCCTCCCAGATATCGCCTTCGATTTCTCCGCCTACCATCAGCCAGGTTCCCGGAAGATCGTCGATATCAAGACTATATTCCTCTATTAGCAATGTCTCCTTCACTACCTCTGTTGTTTCCACTGTAGCCGCTGATGTTTCCGACACCGCCACAGACGTCTTCTCCACCATTGCCTGCTGCAGGTTCTGAGCCACAGCCTCCGCTTTACTTTTATCAATCTCTGCATCAATGGAAGAGCTTTCCTTTCCACAAGCAGTCAGCATAAGTGCCAACAGCACCGAAACCACACTTTTTTTCATTTTCATCTCTTCCTCCTGCAAATTCAATTTGCCCGGATCAATCTGCCCACATGACTAAACTGCAATGGATGATCATTCTTTTTCGGTGAAGACTTTAAACTTGCAGTAAGTTCATCCGCATCTTCATAATAGGCGATCCTATAGTCATGCTTCAAAATATCTGCACCTTCATATGCCCGAATGGTAAACGGTGTATCCATAATATAAACAGAAAGATCCGTATTCTCATCAAGATAAATCTCTGCCCCAGGCATATACTCAACCATCCATTCATCCATAAGCCTCTCACCTCTTTCACATCAAAACAGGCCTTTGCATCGTTCATTACTCTTGCACTTCCAAGTAGTACGCATAAATTTCTTTCACAAACGCCTCTTTAAATGCTTCAAATCCATTCGGATATACATTTCCATTTGCAGAGAATTCTTTTCCATCTTCAAAATACATCGTAATATAGAATTTACCTGCGGAGGAATTCGTGGATTCCTCATACTGATTCCATGCCTCTACTCCATGTTCTGACATGATATTCAGGAAACGCTCATACGGAAGTTTCTCTTCTGTCTCCTTGTATCCGGAAATCTCAGTTCCTTTTTCCAGGATCACTCCGTCCGGATCATTCAGTGTGATCGCCCACTGATTGGATGTGTCACGTAATCGGATCTGATAATACGCGTTCCAGCTTTCCATGTCACGTATTTCCACTTCCATATAGTTACATGGAGAATCTGTAAAGTTCTTGGCCATATACCTGGAATAATCACTATTCGCATCAAAAATCTTTACGATGTCTCCATACAGATCATGGAAACCTGCCGGACATGTATTATATCCCTGCATGGTCACGGTTGTTCCATCGGATAATTCCAGGTACAGATTATAACTGTCTCCGGAATCCATTACACCTGGCATATCTTCTTTCTTGGAATAACCATCCCATCCTAATGCACCGTATTTTTCGATACATTCCTCCATCTGTCGGATCACTGTATCATCTTCCAGTTTTACATGGCTCGCATACTCGACATCCTTGACGGTTTCGATATATCCAAAATACTCTGATGGCTGTTCCAGATTTTCCGAATCATCGTCCTTCCACATCTCGTAATCATCCGGACTTGAGGTGGATATCTTCATGTAGGTTCCGGATTCCGTTACTTTCATCATGTAGTACGGCGCCCTTGCCATACCCATCTGATTCATATAAAAGCCTGTCAAAGTAACACCTTCTGCTAATTCGATCGGGGCAATCCCCTCAGGCTTCGAAATATCCTGTACGGTTTCCTTTGCTGCCCCTGTATTTCCATTTAACGGTGTGTCAACCGGTTCTTTATTCTTCGCACAACCAAACAAAAATGAAAAAATTCCCATAAGCACCACCCATAAAATCACTTGTTTGTTTTTCATTTTCATTCCCTCCGTTTACATCCTATCGATTTCAAACGGTTCATAAACGGAAAGTGATCCTGAAAACAGGATCACTTTCGCAATTAAAACTTACCGCTTCGACCGGATCCACCGCCGCCGCTGTGGGATTTTGATCCGGATTTGCCCGATGATTTTTCAATCTTTCTGCGGGTCTGTGTCTTGTAAAGGAAATGATCTCTCTTTTCCGTTAAATTCAGTCCCTCTTCTGTTACGTATGCATTTGCAATACTTCCTTTACGTACACTCTTCATAGAAGATTTCAAGCCGGCCATTACTACATATGCAATAAGAATAGAAGCGCCAAATGCGATCAGGTATAAATGACCAACACTTTCACGTACCGGAGATCCTTCTTCTGCCAGTGTCAGATATTCATCACAGACAGAAATGTAGTCGTTGAAACCGGAGTACCAGTCATTATTTCCAAAATCATCCAAGAATTCGCCTTCCATCTGCTCTTGTCCGTATCCGTCAAATGCATACTCTACATTTTCTCCATAAAAGAATGTTGCGTAGCTGCGATCATACAGGCTGAGAAGTAATAAAACGCCTTCTCTGTCTTCCCCTTCACCAAGGTCAAGTCCATGATACAATTCTGTCGCTGTTGTATAGATATCGCTGGTGCTGTAATCATGGTAATTGTTAACTGCGATCATATAAATACCACAGTCATGCTCGTCAGAAACTTCGGCCGCTCTTGTATCCAGAGCAATCAGCTCTTCCGCTGCAAGGAGTCCGGACTCATCATAAACATACATGTCAGATGCAAAGGAAGAAATGCTCATGATACTGATCATGAATACAGTTACAATCAAATGTACTAATTTTTTCATTACTCTTCCCCCTCTCTTACAATGTAAACAGGGATACTGCGATCGAGCCGATCACACTAAGACCTGCTGCAATACCTGCAAATGTAGCCCAATATTTTCCTTTGCTTACCGGAAGATCACCAACGGTCTTTCCGGTCTGTCCGTTTACAGCGAACAAATAGTTTTTTCCATTCCATTTTGTTGTAAGGAGCCATACCGGGAGCAGTGCATAATGCACTTTGCCACGTTCCATATTGACCCATTCACGTGTCGGAATGCAAGTCTGATAACCAACAACCGTACTTCTGAGTGCAGATTTAATTGTCTGCTCGCAGCGAGTGTCGGCTCTTTCCCAGGAATTATCAACCGTCACATCATATTTATCTGCAAGGAATCCCGGAAGATACGCGGTGGAAAATTCTTTTAAGTCACTATAGTCGTATGGTTCAATAGAATCCATATATTCATCCGGCATCTTAGTGGAAGCATCGACCGGAATCTTTGCAAATGACATATTACCGCTTCGTGAAACACGATAGTGTGCAGTATCGGTAATCTCCTCGTCTCCACGTCTGCGAACCGTTGTGATTGTTGCGTCATAAGAAGCAGATGCCTCCGCAGAACCATCAAACATCCAGAACGGCACATACACTCCCTTGATCTCCTGAAGATGATTTTCCGATGTAAATCTTCCCGGAAGCAGATATTTGCCCTTATAATGTTTCTTTAAAGCTTCAATTGCGGCTTCTTTTTTGATCTTGAACGGAATCACATAATTCGGTTTTAATGCTCCGGTAAACTGTCCCGGAACAACAGTCGGATTACCACAGTACGGACATGAAGTTGCTCCTGTTGTGCTGTCGCAGATCAATTCCGCTCCACAAGACGGACAACTATACGCCTTCATGTTTGCACTGTCTTCTCCCCAGTTGTCGTTTAGTCCAGATGTATCCCAGTCACCAGAATATTCCGTACCTTCACGATCATCTTCAATCTCCGCTTCTTCTTTTTTCTCTTCTTCTGCCATGGTCTCAGCTGCTTTCGCATCTTTCTCCGCGTAAAGCGCCTCGATCTCTGCTAATTCATATGTAGAACCACAATAATCACACACTACTTTTCCCGTCTCCGGCGAAAAATGAACCGGACCGGTACAAGCCGGACATTGATAGTTTGTTACCTGTGCTGCCATATATTTCTCCTCCTGTAAAAGTCTTATGCCCACGGATCTGCGCTTACCGGTTTTCGAATGTCAGCAAGCAAGAACTGTTCCCATAAAAACCACTGGCCTGTGGACGGCTTTGTACGCAATTTAATCTGACGTGCAGAATCTGCCCCACCGGATTTTACATGCAAAGTCAAATATCCATCCTTCAACTGATCTCTACTATACGGATTCTCTGATATCACAAGTTTGTATGGTTTATTAGGCTCATAATTGTTCTGAGGTGTTGCACCCTCAAAATAAGAACGCGGCACGTAATCTTTATCTCTGAAACGGTCTGCAATAAACTGCTTATCATAGGTTGAAAGTCCCTTCGGTCCATGAAGGAATTCTAACATTTCACAGGCGGCCTGTTTATCAGACGGATAAACAGCTAATGCTGCGATCGTAAGTGCTGCTGTGTACTGCGGTTCCTTCAAAGATGCCTCAGGCATTGCCTGCAGCTGCTGGAGATTTATTGGCAAATTATTCAAAACTACGGTATATGTCATATATATCCCCTCTCTCTTTATCCCTCTATATTCGTTTTCTCTAATTGAAAGTCCTCATCTGTCAAAAGACCGTCACGTTTACAGATCTGAGTTAATACCTCCATCTCTACTGTCAGATCCAGGATATCACTCTCAAACAGATTATTATATTGTTTCTCCATAGCTGCCTTAATATTTTTAAGACAGTCAATCGTATTCTCTGTCACTTCCATTGTTGGTACTCCACTGGATTCAAGTTCTTTATATTTCACCATTATTTTTTCTGTCGTAGGTAAATAATAGTGAAAAAACTGCCGTAAGGATCCAACTTGTTCTGGCTTTTCATTTAAGATGCGTAAAATTTTATCGATGGAACTGCTAACCTCCGTACTCAGCGTACGAACCTTGGCATTTTTAATCTCCATAGACATTCTGCGTAATCCCATCAGATGTTGTTTCGCTGTTTTCAGAATTGCCTGAACCTCATCTGCCGCTTTCTGCTCTTCCGTTTTTTTCGGTTTCGCAAATGCAAAATATATTACTACAGCAACTAACAATAAAACCAGAAACACACAAATACCGATTAATATAAGCAATAAATTGGCTAATGCAGGGAAATAACGTCTGGCCGCTAGCAGAACAACCACTCCTGCGATAAGCCCCCCAATCCCCAACAAACCAGATGATCTATTGTTCATAATGCTCCTTTTCTCTACCATAATCCTTATATCAAAATTACAAAGAGGAATTACCTGACAGTAATCCCCTCCGTTGTTTCTATTATCCGGCAAATACAACACCCTCAAACAGATCTTCTACATAGATTCCGTCAATATAACAAGTTCCTTCATCCCACTGAAGTTCTGCACGTGCGATCCGGCCATCGTTCAAAATAAAGTCTGCAAACAGGGATGCGTCTGTGCGATAATAAGTAAGTTCTTCACCGGCTTTCACTGCAATCGCATCACCAGCATTTCCATACTCGTCCACTAACTTCAATTCAAAATCCATCAAAGCTGTGAAAGTAATATTGGGAGCAAAGGTATAATAATCTTCTTTAGTGTAGGAATAACCTTCCTCTCCAATATAGTAAGTCTGATATCCATCATGTGTACCAATCACCCATGTTCTGGTATCCATTCTGAAATTGTACGGATCCGTTAACGCCTGTCTTAATATGCATTCTTCCGAATCGGACCATTCAGTATAAAGGGAGCTGTAAAGCGTTTGAACCATTTTTACAGTTCCATCTGTCAATTCATATACCGTATTGGTTCTGAAATCACTATCCTCCAAATTTTCGATAAACAGATAATTTCTGCCATCGGCCAAATGAATCAGACGCGGTGTGAAAATTTCATACGCAGTAATTTGAACCGCATCATCAGGCATATAATCATCATTGTCATAAGAGCTCTGCTCATAACACTCGTCGTCGATATAAACGTTGTGTTCCACATAGATCAAATCATCTGTGACTGAGCCACACACAACCACTTCATTCAATTCACCATCTGAATCCACATCATAGTAGAACGGTGTTTCCAGGTTCAACTGAATTCCATAAGACTCCGGACCGTTTGTATACTTTTCCACAAATACTTCCGGATGATCTGCAAACGGAATAGTTACTATCTGCATTCCGGATGCATACGGAGCAATCTCGTACGGATTAAAGTAGAAAGTAATTCCATAGTAATCCAGTGTCCAGGCGATGGAGTCCTGATATTCTTTGAAATGCTGGTTCAGATCCAGATCCTGATAGAAATACAACGGATCCCAGTATACATTCAGCTGCTCCTCAACCAGTCCCGGAATTGCCTCAAGATCAGTTATTACCTCATCTAATCTTAATAACTCTCCTGTTTTTGTATCATAGTTTTCGCCCCAGTAATAAGAATATCCGTGAGCACCGCCCTCATATTTGTTTCCGCGATACAGTACACTAAATACATTGGAATCTGCCCTGCGGATCATTGCCTCTTCTTCTGCTTCAAATTCCGTAAAATATTCTGCAAAGTCCAGATAAAAATCCTCTGCCATAGGGATCAGTTCTTCATAATACTCGCGCAGTTTCATTTTACGCACATCGATATTATTCTGCAGCGCAAGACTCAGTTTCGGATATTCTTCCTCAAACTCCTCAGTCAAGGTTACGATCGGAGCTGTCATACTGGCCAGCTTCACATCATATTGGTCACTCCAGTAATAATCATAAACCTGCCCTACCAGTACATCCAGAATTTCTGCACTTCCATCATCCGGATACTTTGTAAAATCGTAAATCTCTCCCTCCAATGCCTCTGTTACCACATGACCATCCATGCCACTGATATACGGACACCACTGAAGTGTATTTCCTTTATTATCCACAATCAATACTTCTGCATCAGAAACGATTTCGCTGACATTACATTTCAAGAGAATCGGACTTCCATATTCGGATCGGTACAGCACGTCTCCGGACTCACCTTCAAAGTCATTCTCTTCATTTACGATCCACTGGTTAACGGACACAGTTGCCATACCATCCTGCGGAATGATACAGTAAAGCTCTTGACCGTATTCTGTCTGCACAAAATTGGAATTCGGGATTTCCGCTAAAAACGGAAAATCTTCCAGATATCCCTGTTCTTCGAACACTGATTGATAATAGTCTCTGTCACTTTCCAAATCTCCGGCCTCTGCATTCACATATCCTAAAAACAGGACGCCGGCCTCATAACCTTCATCAAACAACATCTGGCGATGCACGATTCCCGGATTCCACTGCTCCGGTTCTGCAACCGCTTCCGTTGTTGTACTCTCAACTGTCTGTTCCGATGATACAGGAGGAGCTTTTGAAATCGCTACTGTAGTAGATTCTGTTTCCTCGCTCTTTCCGCATCCGATCAAAACCAGACCCATTACAAGTGTCATCCCTAACAGCCACTTTCTGTTTTTCATTCTGTCGCTCCTCCTCTCATCTGTCCTAATCGTTATTTTTTATTTAACTTTTCTTTCATTTCTTTATAAACATAGTATGCCTTTACCGGCTCACCACATTTCGGACACTGCTCTGTTCCCTTTGCAACTAAAACTTTACACTTTGGACATGGCACTTTTTTCTCATTTTCACTCATCATCTAACCCTCACCTATTTTACTTATTTAAATTCTTTATACACCGGAAAAACTCATTCATTCTAACATTTAGTTTGCAAACAACTGTGCCCAATATCCATATTTGCCAGATTCAAAATATCCAACACCAATTCTGTTGAACTTTTCATTTTTAATGTTTGCATAGTGTCCTTCTGATGCGATCCACATCTTCATTACAAATGCCGGAGTACATTTACCGCCACTGGCAAGATTTTCACCACGGTAGTTTGCCGGAATCTCAAACTGATCAAAAACTGTGAAACATTTTGTTCCATCCGGTCTGGTATGAGAGAATAATGTTTTCTGCTCTTTTGCTCTTGTCTCTGCAGCTGTCATCATCGCCTCATCGATCACAAGTTCATTTAATCCCAGACGTTTTCTTTCCTCATTTACAAGACGTACTACCTCTTCCGCTTTTGCACGGTCAAATGCTTCTGCCGGAGCTTTCTGTCCACCGCTGGTTGCTTCTTTTAATGCCTGCTCTCTGGCATCTTCCCAGCCTTCCTCTGCAGTTCCGATCTGATCAAATGTACCGTCCTGTTCAATAGCTGCATCGCCCAGATAACCTTCTTTATATGTATCTGCTTCTTTAGCACATGCAGCCAGTACAAACACAAGAACGATCATTCCAAGCAATACTTTCCATCTTTTCTTCATAATCCTACCTCCTGGTTTACATTTCATTTGCAACTCCATCTTGAAGTTCATACATTACAAGAGAAGAGGTCGCATAATTGTTCCACATATCTACCATATCATATGTCCAGACATATACTCCGTTCATAAGATGATCTTTTCTTACCGTTGTTTCACTTCCTACAGTGAAACTCTCATACTCTTTTAATCCGAGATCCGAATCATCACTTTCCAGATCCGTAAGATAAAATAGTGTTGTGATGTTGTCCCCCGTTCGGAGCTGGAGCATCTGTTTATCCGCCATACCATTTTCTCCGATCTCCTTTCGTGCGCCCAGTATTGTCACACTGCCGTCACGATTTTCAGCAAGTCTCAGAAAAACTCTCTCTCCATTTAACATAATTGGAGTAGAATACAAGTTGTACTCTTCCTGATCTTCCAGGAAAAATGTATATAACAAATGTCCATCCATATAAAACCACTCAGTTCGGAACGGATAACTGAAAATACCGTTTTCCCAATCTGCATTCTCAACGATTTCATTGCCGATACCCAACATTTGCATACGATCCATATCCACCCATGCAAGATAACCATCCACATTTTTCAGATAATGTGCTCGATTACCGATATTTAAAATCATCTCGTTTCCGTTGGATATATTTACTGTATAATCATCCAGTCCGAGTTTCTCTATGGAAATCCTGTTTTTTTCACCGTCTGTATAATTCAGGTTTTTCTTTTCCAGGTATTCCAGTACTGCATTTCCTAATTTACCGGACAGCTGGTACTGATATAAGTTTTCATACCCTTCAAAGGAACTTCCCTCTTTATACTGATATAGGTTACTTAAAGCATTGTCCAGCGGATAATAACATGATAATCCGCTTCCATAGGATCGATATGGTCCTTTTACCTGATACACGATACATTGATCCAACGCATCATGAACTGTCTTTTCTATTTCGACATCGGTTGTATTTCCGCTTTTTACAAATCCACCGATATCGACCATGTTGGTATAACCTTCTTCTTTGTTATTACCGCCATAGCCTTCTGCACTGTTTGCCGCACGACCTAAGGATGCAAATAAAGCATCATTTTCCAGAGCCTCTGCAAATAGCACATCTCCATACTCATTGAACTGCTCAAACAATATCTCTGCTTTTGAAAGGTCGATCAGAGATAAGGTAGCTTCCGCCCCTGTTCCATGCTTGATACACCCATCCATGAAACTGTCACAAACAGAAATGCCTAAATCTTCCGGCTGTATCTGTGGATTCGCAACGAGCGCATTTAGGATTCCCGTATAATCCCATCCGTTTCCCGGCTCCAGTTCCTGTGAAGCGATCATGTAATTTGCATATGGACTGATGATATTGGCAGTATCAATATTGGCCATCAAGCAGGCATCAAAACCGATAATGTCAAATACCGGTTCTGACACCTCAGGAAAACTGCCGGAAAACGCATTCTGCAGTTCCACCATGGACAGAGAATCCAAGCCATAGATTTCATCGTATGCAACACCGCCCAAAACTCCGCCACCGTGATTCCAAAGGACCACCATGGAGTTTTCAGCCGGATGATAGTCATGGCAATATTTCAGAAAATCTGCAAATGTTTCCTCGGCTCCCATATTGGCCTGTTCTAAAGTCCCAACTTTTTTCAATCCGTTTTTATCATAAACAAATCTTGTCAGAACATCGCTATTTATCTTGGTATTTTCCCATTCGGCAGCGCCGCCTGTCTCGATCACAACTTTCACATTGTCAGGAAGGTTCACTTCCATCATCTCTTTTAGATCCGCAGATGCCGATCCATGTTTCGATTCAAGATCACTGCCGCACAAATACCAGTAAATAGCCCAATCCACCGGTTCTGAGACCTGATCTGTTCCATTCCCCATCTGGCAAGACGTTACAAATAAAGTGAGGATGCTTACCAGAAACAAATAACAAATCTTTTTTACATTCTTCTTAAGATTTGAATCTGTACTCATTATCATAAGCATCTCTCACTTTCATATAATATTCCAACTTAACCGTTTACTGCTCCGCCGCAGAACTCACAGCAGCCGCTGGCATCCGGTGTGGTAGTTGCACCACAATACGGACATGTGACCGCTTGTTTCGGTGCGGAAGCTTCTGCAGCTTCTTTTCTGATCTGGTTTCTGGATGCGTTAAAAATCTTTTCGATCTCACGACCCATTGCCTCGTACTCTTTATAATCCTGATTGATTCTCGGATTTGGTTTACGCATTGCTGTAACAGCACCACTTGTCGTTGTTTCCAGGCTGCTTCCGTTTATTTTAAATTTGATCTCGTCAAAATACGGATGATTTACATGAAGAGTCATATAGAAATCATAGTAATAATTGTAGCGCGGAGGATTGTAGCTGACGCTCTTTCCTTCTTTATCTTTTGTCTTCTCTTCACGTGAATCTTCATCAATATCAAGATTGCATCCTGTTACCTGTGAGAAATCCAGCACATCCGGATTTGCCTCTCTCCAATCTCTAGCGCTTGTTACCAGGAATTTCTGAGCATTCTCATCAAATAAAATCTTTGTATTAATACCGATCGTACGTGTTGTGCTGAACTCAGCTACAGCTTTCTTATTTTCCTCACGGTATGCAAGCTGCTCATTGATCTCTGCGATCGTACTGTTTCTGCGATCACTAAACCACGGAGATAATTTGTTC
>JAFYOD010000248.1 GCA_017556515.1 Lachnospiraceae bacterium | reverse complement strand
GCCCTTGAGGGTACCAGAAGAGTCTTCCAGTCCATTCTTGGCGGTACAGCAACCACTTGCGTTGTATTTCTTCCGCTTGCAGTTATGGACGGACTTTCCGGACAGTTATTCCAGCCGCTCGGATTCTCCATCGTATTTGGTCTGGTAGCATCCCTGATCTCTGCGATGTCCCTGGTTCCGCTTTGTTATGTGTTCTACATGCCGAAGGAGAAAACAGAGAATCCGGCCAGCCGTTTCATGCATGTGCTTCAGGATGGCTACCGTACACTGATCCGCAAATTGTTAAAACATAAAGCAGCCGTTTTGGCTACATCCGTTGGTCTTCTGGCATTGTCTCTGTTCCTGGCAACCCAGCTGGATACAGAACTTATGCCGATGACAGATGACGGTATCATTGCTATTTCTATTGATTTCCAGCCGGGTCTGACCATCGAGGAGATCGATAAGGTCGCAACTCGCGCAGAGGAATATATTGCTCAGGACGAGGACGTGGAATCCTATCTCCTTTCCTACGGAAGTACCGGCCTGAATGTTGGTCTTTCCGGCGGAGGAAGCGGTATTTCCCTGACGGGATATTTAAAGGAAGATCGTTCACGAAAGACATCGGAAGTTCTGAAGGAGTGGAAACGTGAATTACAGACATGGCCGGACTGTGTCGTTACTCTGCAGGAACAGTCATCTATGATGAGTATGTCCATGCCTGAAGGAGACGATATCGAGATCATTCTTCTCAGCACAGATTATGATCATTTGAAAAATATTTCTGACGAGATTGTAGATAAGCTTCGTGCCCGTGAGGATACTGCGCAGATCCATTCCACAATGGAAAACGATGCTCCTCTGGTAAAATTATATATTGATCCGGTGAAAGCAACAGCAGAAGGGCTGACACCGATCCAGGTAGCCGGTCAGGTTTACATGATGCTTAGCGGTACGGAAGCAATGACCATGAACGTGAAAGGTAATGATCTTTCTGTTATGGTAGAATATCCGGCTGGTGAATATGATACCATCGACGAACTCCAAGGCATTGTGGTTTACAATCCAATGGGTTCAGCAGTAGCTCTGACAGATATTGCAGAGATTGGATTTGAAGACAGCCCGCAGAGCATTTCAAAGACAGATAAACAGTATCAGGTAACCATCTCCGGTGCGTTAAATGATCTGGGTGATGATAGTTCTCTGGATGAGATCCAGAAGGAAATCGTGGATCCATACCTGAGCAGCGATGTGAAGGAACAGGAGAACTCTCTTATGGAGATGATGTACGAAGAATTTAATGCTCTTTACCTGGCGATCGGTTATGCGACATTCCTTGTATTTGTCGTTATGGCCAGCCAGTTTGAGTCTCCGAAATTCTCCATCATGGTCATGACAACCATTCCGTTCTCTATGATCGGTTCCTTTGGTCTGTTATGGTTATTCGGAGTAAGACTCAGCATGCCGGCTCTGTTTGGTTTCATGATCTTAGTCGGAACCGTAGTAAACAACGGTATCCTGTATGTCGATACCGTAAACCAGTATCGTGCAGAGATGGATCTGGAAACTGCACTGGTTGAGGCCGGAGCAACGCGTCTTCGTCCGATCCTCATGACAACTCTGACAACAGTTGTGGCGTTAGTACCATTGGGCCTTGGTATCGGCCAGGCTGGTCAGATGATGCAGGGTCTTGCACTGGTTGATATGGGTGGTCTGATTGCATCCACAGTTTTGGCACTTCTCATGCTTCCGATCTACTATAGTGTGATGAACGGAAAAACAAAGATTGAGCCGGAATATGAATTATAATGTCTCTGGATTCGAGGAGATGATAATAATATGAAATGTAAAAATAAATGGAAAGCGGCAGTTATGGCAGCAGCGCTTCTTGGAAACAGTGCACTGATTTCAGGAAGCGGTCTCCTGACCGCCCGTGCCGCTGAGATAGAGACACCTCTTGGTTCTTACACCGAAGCAGAAATGCTTTGCTTTGGGGATAATGTACTGGAATATTGGGAGATTCAGGGATTGGTAGAGAACTACAATCCGACATATCTGAAGCAACTGCAGATTTTTAACGGAAACCCGGACGGAAGTTCCGGTCTGTCTAAAACCCAGTTATTGCAGATGGCAGAGGAGTTTCGTTTTGAAGCGAAAGAATTGAAAGAAGAAGCGGATGAGCGCAAAGAATCGATCAGTGAAGAGGCTTATCAGGAATATCAGGACAATATCAAGACTTTAAAACGTTTTGCAAAGGAAAAAGAAAATGCTGCGGAGGGAACTCTGATGACCAAACGTGCCCTTCGAGTTGTCCGTGATCAGGAAACAATGGCGGTATCTGCGCAGATGAGAGAGTATCAGACATTGTCGGCTCAGAACGAGATTGTGAAAAAGAATCTGGAACTGGCAGAGCTTTCCTATGCTTCCTCTGAACGTCAGCATGCCATTGGCATGATATCAGGAGAAGCATTGTTGGCAGCACAGGATTCGCTTGCTGCAGCAAAGGCTTCTGCAGAGGCGTCAGCTTCTTCCTTATTAAATATGAAACAGACATTGATCATGGCACTTGGCTGGCCTTACAATGGCAATCCGGATATCAAACCGATACCGGAACCGGATCTGGAGAAAATCAAAGGCTATCAGCCGGATGCAGACCGTGAACTTGCAGTAGAAGCCAGTTATGCTGTGGCAGACATTCGAAAAAAAGATAAATCCGAATTTAACAGCACCAAAGATAAGCTGAGGCAGATCGAGGAAAAAGAAAACGAGGTTCGCATGCAGATGGAATATCTGTATAAAGACGTTCAGCAGAAAACATTATCCTATCAGTCTGCAGTGGAAGGCTGGCCGGTATCGGATGCAAAGTTTGCACAGGCGGGAAGAAAATTTGCGCTTGGCATGATCAGCAAAGCAGAATATCTGGCAGAGGAGATCGCATGGATGACTGCAAAGGCGAATAAGGAACAGGCAGGATTCAATCTGCAGGCAGCAATGGAAACGTATGAATGGGCTGTCAAAGGCCTGATCAAGTAGGTGAAGAAAATGAAAAAGAAATGGAATCGTGTGCTTCCGATGGCTCTTGCCGTGTCTCTTGCGACAACTCCGGTCATTGCATATGCGAATGAGTTTGTTCCGACACCGGGCAAACCATATGATGACGAGATACAAAAACGTCTGGAAGACAATGTTATGGAATATGAAGAGATCGGTCGCCTGATCGATGTATACAATACAACTCTTCAGAATCTGCGTGAAACATATAAAGAAAATAAAGATTCAATGAGTGACATTGAGGAATTGAAAGAACAGATCGAAGATGGTTCCGATCAGCTGGCCAATGCGGCATCGCAGCTGGAAACAACAGCGGAATCATTTAAGGGAATGCTGGGACTTGAAAGTCCGATGCTCCCGGCCGGAATGTCTGTGGCTCCGTCGGCTTATGCAGAAATGGTCTATTCCTCTGTACTGCTGAGTCATCAGTCTGAGCAGATATTACTGAGTGCCGATCAGTTGACAGAGATGACACCGGAAATGATGCATATCCAGATCCTCGACACACCGCGCGCAGCGTTGGTCGCAGGTGCGCAGAGCGCACTGATCGGTTATGAGCAGATCCTTCTCCAGAAGGGCAGTCTGAATACAACACTTGAATTATTACAGGCAGTGTACCAGTCTTCAGAACGTCAGGCTGCAGCCGGAATGGCAACACAGAATGATGTGCTTTCTGCAAAGCAGAACCTGGACGCCGTACAGGCCGGTCTTATGACGATCGAGGCCAATGAGGTGAAGATCCGTCAGACACTTTGCACGATGCTTGGCTGGGCCTACAATGCCTCTCCGGAAATTCCGGAAATCCCGACCGTAGATCCTACAAGGATCGAGGCAATGAACCTGGAAGCAGATACGAAAAAAGCGCTGGAAAATAACTACACCTTAAGGTATAATCGGCTCAGTAAAGAGACGTTGACTTATGGTTCGACAGAGATGCAGAATATTCTGCGCACCATAAGTGCAGAAGAGGCAGAAGTTGCTTCTTCGATGATCAATCTGTACAGCTCGGTAAAACAGGCGCAAAACGAACTTAGCAATGCACAGACAGCATTGACTTTGGAACAGATGAAGATGGATCAGGCAGAGCGCAAGATGGCCCTCGGTATGATCGGAAAGCTGGAATACCTGCAGCAGAAAAATGCATTTGCGACAGCAAAAGTAAATGTCAGAACTGCAGAACTTTCACTTTTACAGGCTGTTGAGACTTACGACTGGGCAGTACAGGGTAATCTGACGTTGACACAGTAAACATTTAGTTGGAGGTTATCTTATGACGGCAGCAATCGTATTTTTGGCTCCGATCGTAGCTGGTCTGATTCAGACCGTAACCGGTTTTGGCTCCGGTATTTTTATGATGGTATTTTTCCCAACGATCTTTCCAATCTTGGGTGCATCAGCAATCTCTTCAGCAATTTCACTTGCGGGAACCTGTACATTGAGCTGGCATTATAGAAAACATTGTCAATGGAAACTGACACTGATTCCGGCACTGATCTATATTCTGGTAAGTTCAGGCGCGATCCTACTGGCGCCGTATCTGCCAACGGATCTTTTAAAGAAGGTATTTGGTGTATTCCTGATGCTTTTATCCGTGTATTTCCTGGTATTTTCCTCCAAGCTGAAGATCAAGGCAACACTGTTAAGTGCGACGATCTGTGGTACACTTGCAGGTATTCTCGGTGGTCTGTTTGGTATCGGCGGCCCGCCAATGGTTATTTATTTCTTGGCGGCACTGGACTCTAAAGAGGAATATCTGGGAACGATTCAGTTCCATTTCTTTGTGACAGGCGTGTACATGTTATTCTTCAGAATCTACAAAGGAATCTTTACAATGGATATGATCCCTTACGTGATCCTGGGTATGGCAGGTATCATGATCGGTAAAAAGTTTGGAACCAAGATTGTAGATCGTATCAACGCAGATACGATGAAGAAACTCGTTTATGCATTCCTTGGAGTGTCCGGTTTCCTGAATCTTCTCTAACAATTACTAATCGAATAATTCCGCAAACTTGAAGCGGATCTTTAATTGGGGCAGGAGCAGATCCTGCTCCGATTTTTTGTCTGAACGGAAGAAAAATCTCCGAGATCTCAAGAGAGACTGAAAATCATCTTCCGGGAGAAGCGTCTGCAAAAGTTCCTTCGATGTATCAGGAACGATGGCATAGGAACTGTCAAGATAACATAATGATGGGTAGAGCACGCACCAGAAGTTTTTCCCCTTTCCTTTACCCAAAACCACGCGAACTGCTTCATATTCACCGGCGGGGAATGTCATATCACCATATGTTTTTTCCGGGAATTCGCAGACCTCCAGTCGGACATCAGCATGGTAGTCAAATCCTTGTTCTGACATATACTGTTCGGCAGATTGTGCAAGAGCAGTCCGATTTTGTTCGATATAGCGGACCATCTCTTGTTTATCAAACGATGAAGTTGTTTCTTTGCGGATTAACTCTAACAAGTATTCTTTTACTTCCAATTTCAGTGTCTGATCTTCCGGAGAATCACTGTTTGCCAGTACATGGAAACGGAGGATCTCGGGAGCGATCCTGGAAGCAAGGTCTTCCTGTTTTCTGCGGGCTCCGGACATTGCCATTAAAAAGATCATTAGGATCAGAGCCAGGCTCAGACAAAAATCATATTTCTTTTTCATATTATCCACCTCAATTTCATCAAATTTACTATTTGTTATTATTACCAGTTGTGCTATAATCTAAACGAACTGCGCCCATTTGACAGAAATGGGCGGAAACTCCGATAAAAAGAGAGGATTTTAAGCATGAGCAAAAAGAACCTGGTTGCATTGTTTGGCGGTCAGTCTTCCGAGCATGTGGTTTCCTGCATGTCCGTACAGAACGTAGTCGCAAACATTGATACAGAAAAATATAATGTTATTTTAGTTGGTATTACAGAAGAGGGTCACTGGGTAAAAGTGAACTCTACGGAAGAGATCAAACATGATACATGGAAAGAAAGCAAAGTAAGTGCAGTGCTTTCTCCGGATGCAAAAGAGAAATGCCTTCTTGTTATGGAAGAGGGAAAAGTAGAAAAAGTTCCGGTGGATGTGGTATTCCCGGTGCTTCACGGTCTCTACGGTGAGGATGGAACTGTTCAGGGTATTCTTGAACTGGCAAGAATCCCGTATGTTGGCTGTGGTGTTCTTGCATCTGCAGTATCCATGGATAAGATGTCTACAAAAGTAATTGTAAATAACCTTGGCATCCGCCAGGCTGCATTCGTGGCAGTATTTAAAGAAGAGATGAATGACATGGATGCAATCGTATCCAGAATTGAAAATGCGTTCCCGTATCCGGTATTCGTAAAACCGTCTAACGCAGGTTCTTCTAAGGGCGTATCCCGCGCCAATAACCGTGAGGAACTGATCGAAGCTCTGATCGAGGCTGTAAAACACGATAGACGTATCCTGGTAGAAGAGATGATCGTTGGTCGTGAAGTGGAATGTGCGGTTTACGGCGGCGGCCTTGAGGAAGTGCAGGCTTCCGGTATCGGAGAGATCCTTGCTGCAGCAGATTTCTACGATTTCGAGGCAAAATATTACAATTC
>JAFYOD010000247.1 GCA_017556515.1 Lachnospiraceae bacterium | reverse complement strand
CCGAGTTCGCCTGTCTGCCAGTAAACGCCTTCTGCATCCATCATGTTGATGACCTGAGTCATTGTCTCAGCACTTGCATCGTTGGAGCCGGATTTACCTCTTGCGCCTGTGTACTTTGTGAGTACGCAGCCTTTGTGGATGTAGCTGGAGTTTCTATCTTCGTATACGAAGGACCATGTCGGATCGTAAGCTGCGTTTACATCAGAAGATAAGCAAAGGGAGTTGCGAAGTGTCTTTCTCACATTTGCATTGTTCTGGTTTGCGCAGATGTCCTCTACGATATGAAGAACGAAGTCGGAGTTCAGACCTGTGTTGCCTGTGGAACCGATTTCTTCTTTATCAGCAAGGATTGTTAATGTTGTGCGAGTCGGCATCTTTGTCTCCATGTCAGCCATGAGCGCTGTATATGCACAAACTCTGTCATCCTGGCCGTAAGCACCGATAAGGCCTCTATCAAGACCTACGTCTTTTGCTTTGTAAGCCGGTACCATCTCGATCTCAGCACGTGTGAAATCTTTTTCTGTGATACCATATTTTTCATTTAACAGCTTCATAGCAAGTAATTTTACCGGCTGTTTTACTTTGTCTTCTTCGTCTTCGCTCATGAACGGAAGGGAACCGATGATGATGTTTAATTCCTCACCCTTTACGCCTTCGCTGAGTTTTCTGCTGTTCTGATCAGCTGCAAGGTGCGGAAGAAGGTCTGTGATGCAGAATACCGGATCATTCTCATCTTCACCGATTGTGATCTCTACCATCTCACCTGTCTTTAAGCCAACGATACCGTGCATTGCAAGCGGCACTGTTGTCCACTGGTATTTACGAACGCCACCGTAGTAATGCGGTTTTAAGTATGCAATATCGCCTTTTTCAAATAACGGGTTCGGTTTTAAGTCAAGTCTCGGGGAATCGATGTGAGCACCGTTCATACGGATACCTGCTTCCGGTCCCTCAACGCCAAATGTTGCTGCAACGAGAGCTTTGCCTCTGTTGTTCCAGTATACTTTGTCACCAGCCTTGTACGCTACGTTCTCATCGAACTCTGTGTATCCTGCTGCTGTTAACATCTTGATCGCTTCTGTTACACATTCACGCTCTGTCTTACCTGCGTCCAGGAATTTTTTGTAGCCTTCGCAGAATGCGTGTGCTGCTTCTAACTGTGCCGGAGCCTCTTTCGCGATGTGCGGAGTCTCCCATAAAAGTGCTTTCTCTAACTCTTTACCACTCATTGTTATCCTCTCCTTTGTAGATATATCTTGTTGAGGTCAAAACATTTGACCTGGGATTCCTTTATTTTGTAAATAATTCCTGGCTGTCCAGCATCAGTGTGAACGGTCCGTCATTTACAAGTGAGATCTTCATATCTGCGCCAAACACGCCATGTTCAACTTTTTCTACATGGTTTTTGCATCGCTCCATGAAATACTCATAGAGGCGGTTTGCCTCAGCCGGAGCTCCTGCTTTTACGAAGCTCGGTCTGTTTCCTTTTCGACAGTCTGCGTAAAGAGTGAACTGGCTTACCACCAGAACTTCTCCTCCCACGTCTGCCAGGGAAAGATTTGTCTTTCCGTTTTCGTCTTCGAAAATACGCAGTTTGCAGATCTTATCCGCCAATTTGTCGGCTACCGCTTCATTATCTTCATCAGAAACGCCAAGCAGGATAAAAAATCCTTTTCCGATGGATCCGACTACTTCGCCGTCCACTCGCACGGTCGCTTCTGTTACTCTCTGAAGTACTGCTCTCATTTATGTTTCCTCCGTGTTGTCTGTTCTTACATCCGAATACTCTGCAATCTCATGATTCAGAGAATACATCTTGGCATCCAGCATATGGACCATATCTGCACAGGCTTTTAATTCTGATTCGATATGCTCCGGTGCATGGCCTTCAAACTTGTATGCGATCTTGTGTTCCAGAGATGCCCAGAACTCCATAGCGATCGTGCGGATCTGGATTTCCACCTTTGTCTCGATCTTTCGGTCACTGAGATAGACCGGAATGGTCACGATCATATGATAGCTTTTGTAACCATTTGCCTTCGGATTTTTAATATAGTCCTTCACATAAAGGACGGTAATGTCTGCCTGCTTTGCGATCATATCTGCGATCGGATAAATATCCGACATAAACGAGCAGATGATCCGGATGCCTGCAATGTCATTGATGTATTCCACCATGTTGTCGACATTGACTTCCAGATTCTTTTTCTTAAGCTTTTTCACAATGCTTTGAGGAGACTTCAAACGGGAAGTCACATGCTCGATCGGAGTCGTATGATAAAGCTGAAGAAATTCGCTGTTCAGGATATCGATCTTGGTATTGATCGATTTCAATGCTGAATTATATAAGAACATGGTCGATTTCCACTGATCGATCTGCTCTATGTTTCCTGAAATTTTGGACATTGAATATTCCCCTTTCACGCACAGGTCACAAATTGCTCGATCTGTACAACAATGTCCATTCAAAGAACATCGTATCACGCATCAGACTAGGATAATTTCAGTCCTTTTAAAAGTGCGCCAAGCCCTGTGCTCGCCTGACCTTCTTCTTTATAATCATATGTCTCGTGGGACTCTGCTTCTGCCTGTTCTTCGATCAGTTCTTTCATGCTGAGACTGATCTTATTGTTCGCTGTGGAAATGATCTTCACAGTCACTTCCTGACCTTCTTTCAGAACAACGCCCGGATGTTTAATCCTCTGTGTGCTGATCTGGGAAATGTGCAGAAGTCCTGTCAAACCGTTTTCCAGTGCCACAAATGCACCGTAATCCTTCAGGGATTCCACCGTACCATTCATCACTGCGCCAACCTCGCATTTTGCGATCTTCTTGTTGGTTTCTTCCTGTTTTTTCTCGCGTGCTGCCTCACGGCCGGATAATACAAGACGACGTGTCTCTTCATCCGCTGTGATAACGGTAACTTCCACAGTCTTGCCGTTCCACTCAGTTAACTCTTCCACGTACTCATCAGAAAGACGGGACGCCGGAATAAATCCGCGAATGCCTTCCAGATATGCGATCGCGCCGGAGTTTACCACTTCCTGGATCTTTACCTTTACAACAGTACGGTCTTCCATCATCTGTTTTAATTTATCCCATGCTAAGATCGCATTGGCCTCTTTTTTCGAGAGCACCATATTGCCCTCGCCATCGTTGGTCGCGAGTACAGTTGCTGTGATCTCATCGCCCGGATGAATCGCTTCCATCATATTGAAATCCGGATCTTCGCTTAAGTCTGCTTTGCGGATCACACCGTCGCAATAGGACTTCAGATCCACAAGAACTGCGTCCTCTGTCACGTCGATAACAGTACCTGTTACCACATCGCCAACTCTGATCTTCTTCAGAGTTGCCTCAAGCTCATCCATCAAATCTGCCATAGTCTGCATACTACTACCTCTTTCTATTGCCGATATTTCGGCTATGTGTCGCTACTTCTATTTAACCATATTCTGTACAATATTTCCACCTTTTATTTTTCCTCTGGTTTCAGTGCACAAAATATGATATGATATTCTTTGTAGATCAACAAAGGAGCATACATCATGAAAAGTTTAGCAGATTTACACACTCACACAATTGCCAGTGGACATGCATACGGAACGATCATGGAAATGATCCATTCCGCTGCACAAAAAGAGCTTCCTGTTTTTGGTATCAGTGACCATGCACCGGCCATGCGCGGAACTATGGACGAAGTTTATTTCTGGTGCTTCAAAACAATTCCGAGGAAAATAGAAGGCGTTCATGTTCTTTTCGGTGCCGAACTGAATATCATGGATTACAAAGGTACTGTCGACATGTCTGAAAAGGCATTAAAACGTCTGGACTATACTATCGCAAGTCTTCACGATCTCTGCCTCCCGTTTGGCACACGTGAAGAAAATACTGCAGCAATTCTTGGTGTTATGGAAAATCCATATGTCAAGATCATCGGTCATCCGGATGACGGCAGATATCCGCTCGACCTGGAGGCAGTTGTTCTGGGAGCAAAAAAACACGGAAAATTATTGGAGATCAATAACTCCTCCCTGGCTCCGGACAGCAGCCGCAGCGGTGCCAGAGAAAATGATCTGATCCTTCTGGAGCATTGTAAGAAATATGAAGTTCCGATCCTTATGGGCAGCGACGCACATTTTATGCACAATGTCGGAAACCACACTTCGGCAAAAGCAGTCCTCAGCGAGGCCGGGTTCCCGAATGAACTGGTAGCCAACTATTCTCTGGATCTTCTTGCAAAATATATTCCGGCTGTCCGTGAATAATCGATAAATGGTATAGAAAAGGCTGTGAAGCATCTGTTGCCTCACAGCCTTTTATCATGTCGTAAATTATTTCAGTAATTCCATTATCTGCTTCCAGAGTTTTGCGAGAGCTTCCTGATCCTTCAGTTTGTTGTTCTGGATCCGGATAATATTTTCCAGTGCCGCGTTGGCACCTTCCGCGTTGCACTTCTCATCACAAGTCTTCTTTGCCAGGAGATACGGATCCATACTCTCCGCCTTCTTTGCCTGCTCCGCCTTCAGTGCATCGATCTTTTTCATGATCTTCTTTGCCTCTCTCGGCTGCTTCTCAGCCTCCAGCCAAGTTACCAGATACGTAGTCAGTTCTGCATTGCTCTTGTCGAGTGCAATGCTTCCCTTCAACATCTCGATATATTTTTCAGAAATTGCTTCTTCGTATTTCACTTTTTCTTCTTCTGTCGGATTCGCCAAACCTACAATCGGTGTACAGAGCAGACAGAATACGAAACTGACGATAAACATGAGTTTCTTCATCTCATTATCCTCCTTTGTATGTCTATTATATCATTTCTGCACTTGCTCTTCTGGGGCAAAGCTGCGGCAATCATGTGGTAATTCCATTAGAAATACCGCCCCTTCCGACGAGGATTCTGCAAAGATCGTGCCTCCCATATACTCCAGAGATGCTTTTGCAATCGCCAGACCAAGTCCATGATTTCCGTTCTTTCCTTTATGGAACCGGTCAAAAATACGGTCGATCTCTCCAATCGGGATACCGGGGCCGTCATCGCGGATCATGATCCGCACACCTGCCTCATGTACTTCCACTGCAACCGTTACCTGCACTTTTGCATAACGGATACAATTTGAAACCACATTGGAAAATGCACGTTCCAACAACATTGCGTCCACAGTCATTTTATGCCCGGAACCCGGTACAAAGACCAGTTTTTTATTCTGAGAAAATGCAAAACCTTCCAGACGTTCCAGACGTTCTTCCACAAAATGTTCGATATCCATCTCTACCGGCACCACCTGATAGCGAAGCTGGTCCATTCGAGTCAACGTCAGGATACCATCCACAACTTCCGTCAGACGTGTACTTTCGTCGAGAATGATTCCCGCTGCCTGAGCCGTATCCTCAAACACCCCACACTGAATTCCCTGTGCATAGCCACTGATCGACATCAGAGGAGTCCGAAGTTCATGTGACGCATTCTGGAAAAACGTGCGCTCTGCCTGATCTGCCTGTTCCAGCTTTTCCTGCATCTGATTGATCTCATGTTCCAGCTGCAGCAGCTCTTTTACCGTCGCGCCTGTCTCTACTTTTTTAAATCGTTTTTCACCGATACCGCGGGCCGCCTCGCTCAGACGGATCAACGGTCCGGAAATACTTCCGGCCACAAACCAAAACAGAATGATCGTAACAGCTGCAATGCCGATCATGATCAGAAGCAGGAACTGAGACATCTGATCCAGAATAATGCTTGTATCGTAGATCGGAGTATACAAGATCAAATGTTTGACCCGGTCTGTATCTTCATTTTCCACATGACGGTAATACAGAAGATACTTCCCATTTCCTACGGTTTCTTCCAGGATCCTGCCCTGCTCCCAAAATTCTTCTGCCCCCGTCGCCTTGGTCAGAAACAATGAGTAAAACTCTGTCATCTCGGGGCTGTCGTCAAAGCTGACCGGGTGGAGCACACGATATCCGCCGCTGACTGCCAGCATTCTCGTTTCTGTTCCCTCTGTCTGAACTTCACTTTGAAGCAGAGAAAGAATACGCTCCGTGTCCTCCTCCGCACCGATGGCCTTTGCAGCTGCTGACGCCAGATAGGTCTCATTTACAACTCGTTCCACTCGAGCGATCGTCAGTTCCAGATCTCTCTTGGCATTATAATTCATATGTACATCCAGAGTATATCGGAACATGATCCAGACCGCCAATGTGAATGCGATCAGAATGATCGTTACCGGTAAAAATATTTTCATCCGGATACTTGCTTTCATTATTCCCCTCCGTTGATCAGACGGAAACCGTATCCCCATACAGTTTCGATCTTCACGGTACTTCCCTGTTCTTTCAGTTTCTTACGCAGACGCTTCACCATATCGTCTACGGCTCTTGTATCGACTTCCTTGCTGTCCACCTTCCAAAGCGCTTTCAAAAGATCGTCACGGCTGGCTGCATGCTCCGGATGCTCCAGCATATGATTCAGGAAATCAAACTCCAGCGGAGTCAGTGCAAAATCAGCCCCTTTCAGCTGCGCCGCACGGCGTTTTGTATACAAGGTAATATCGCCAAACTCCTGTGTATCTTTGGTCTCCTCTTCCTGTCCTGAAAACGCATCCACACGACGGAATAACGCTTTCACACGTGTTACCAACTCCAACGGAAGAAACGGTTTTACCAAATAGTCATCGCTTCCCAGCGTAATTCCTGTGATTCGATCCAGCGGAGAATCCTTTGCTGATACAATAATGATCGGAACGTGGCTTCTTTTTCTGATCTGGGTACAAACAGTCAGGCCGTCCATACCCGGCATCATCACATCCAAAATACAAAGATCCGGCATCTCTTTCTCGCAAGCCTCCAGGATCGATTCACCGTCGTGGAAACAGGTCACTTCAAACCCTTCCTTTTCCAGAAAATTCTGGATCAGGAAGCATATATTTTTCTCATCATCAGCTACATAGATTTTCTTCGCCATGATGCACCTCCTCACTCATTACTTACATGTAGTATACCAGTTTCCATGTGGTCGGTAAATACTGTGCCGCAAGTTTGCCTCAAAAGGCAAAATATTCAAAATCATACTTGTATTTTCTATTGAAATATAGTAAACTTTTGATTAGCGATACTTTATCGTGGTAGCACAACAAAGTATCTTTCATTTTAGAAAGGACACTTACTATGAACGACTTAACATTTATTGAACAGATCATCGATGAAAAATCTGCTATGATCATTGAGGCGAATGATAAAATCTGGGAATATGCCGAACTGGCATTTCATGAGACGAAATCCGCAGAGCTGATCTGCGATATTTTAGAAAAAGAAGGTTTCACACTGACTAAGGGTGATGCCGGAATTCCGACTTGTTTCACAGGCACCTTCTCCTACGGAACCGGAAAGCCGGTCATGGGCATCCTTGGAGAATACGACGCTCTGGCGGCTCTCAGCCAGAAAGCAGGCCAGACTATAAAAGATCCGATCATCCAGGGTGCACCGGG
>JAFYOD010000246.1 GCA_017556515.1 Lachnospiraceae bacterium | reverse complement strand
TCCACTTTTTTACTCTGTGCAACTTTCCATGCAATCGCATGCTCTCTTCCGCCGCTTCCTACGATTAATACTTTCATGGTTTTCCTCCATTAAAAGCAGACCGGAATGCTGCCGGCCTGCCAAAATTCGTTTATTATATTTTACCGTTTGCGATCATGTCGATGGCCTGCGGGAGTAAGATCCACTCTGCCTGCTCCATCACACGTCTCTGCAGAATTTCCGGTGTATCACCCGGCAATACTTCCACGGCTTTCTGTAAGATGATCGGTCCGGAATCCATACCTTCATCCACAAAATGTACAGTCGCGCCTGTCAGTTTTACACCACGTGCCAATGCAGCTTCATGAACTTTTAATCCGTAATAACCCACGCCACAGAAGGACGGGATCAAAGACGGGTGAATATTCACGATCTTATTGCGATACTTAGCGATCATACTCTCCGGAATTTTCACGAGAAAACCGGCAAGAACGATCAGGTCCAGATTGTAAGAATCAATCTTATCAAGAAGTGCTTCGTTGAATTCCTCGCGAGTTGCATAATTTTTCGGAGACACGCACTCTGCCGCCACGTTATGGTTCTTCGCACGTTCCAATGCATAAGCACCTGCATTGTTACTGATCACAACTTCAATCTTCGCATTGGTAATGGTTCCATTGTCGACTGCATCCAGGATTGCCTGGAGATTTGTGCCTCCACCGGATACCAGAACGCCAACTCTTAACATAATGTCACACCCTTTTCACCTTCGAAGATGTTACCGATCACATACGGTGTATCGCCTGTTGTTTTGATCGCTTCCATTGTCTTCTCAACGTCTGCCGGATCAACTGCAACGATCATACCGATTCCCATGTTAAATGTGTTGTACATCATATCTTCTGCGATGTTTGCTCTTGTCTGCATCATCTTAAAGATTGCCGGCACTTCGTAGCTGTCTTTTTTGATCACTGCATGTGTGCCTTCTTTTAACATACGCGGAACATTCTCCTGGAAGCCACCGCCTGTGATGTGGGAACATGCGTGGATACGAACACCTGCGTTCTTCACTGCCTTTAATGCTTTTACATAGATTCTTGTCGGAGCTAATAATGTCTCACCAAGAGTCTTGCCAAGCTCATCATAATATGTATTTAAGCCTTCTTTGGAAAGCTCGCTTTCAAACACTTTACGAACCAGAGAGAAGCCGTTGCTGTGAACGCCTGTAGATGCCATTCCGATCAGCACATCGCCATCTTTTAACTCTGCGCCTGTGATCATGTCTTTCTTATCACAAACACCTACAGAGAAACCTGCAAGGTCATAATCTTCTTCCGGCATAAGGCCCGGATGCTCCGCTGTCTCGCCACCGATCAGTGCACACTCAGACTGTAAACAGCCTTCGGCAACACCTTTTACGATATCTGCGATCTTTTCCGGATAGTTTTTGCCACAAGCAATATAATCGAGGAAGAATAACGGCTCGCCGCCTGCACATGCGATATCATTCACACACATAGCAACTGCATCGATACCAATAGTATCATGCTTATCCATGATAATGGAAAGTTTTACTTTTGTACCACAGCCATCTGTACCGGATAAAAGTACCGGCTCTTCCATCTCTTTGATCTTCGCGAGAGAAAACGCACCGGAGAATCCGCCAAGACCGCCCAGGACTTCCGGACGCATAGTCTTCTTCACGTGCTCTTTCATTAATTCTACGGACTTATAACCGGCTTCAATATCTACTCCAGCTTTCTTGTAATCCATAACATCCTCCTGATAGATAAGGTTTATATAATGTAATTATTTCTTCATAGAAGCAACATACTCTTTGTAGCCGATGTTATCAAGTTTCTCTGCCTTGGCAACAACCTCGTTTTTCATCTGCTCAGAATATGCTTTTAATTTTGCTAAGATTTCCGGATCTGAAGTTGCGAGGATCTTTGCAGCCAGGATACCGGCATTCTTTCCGCCATTGATCGCAACAGTTGCAACCGGGATGCCGGACGGCATCTGTACGATGGAATACAGTGAGTCTACGCCTCCCAGATCAGATGTTTTCATCGGAATACCGATGACCGGCATCGGGAATAACGCAGCACACATACCCGGGAGATGAGCAGCCTTACCTGCACCTGCGATAATAACTTTCACTCCTCTGTCTTCTGCAGTCTTAGCATAGTCGAAGAAAATATCCGGCTCTCTGTGTGCGGAAATGATCGTCATCTCATAATCGATCCCCATCTCCTCTAAAAAGTCGGCCGCCTGTGCCATGATCGGCAGATCGGAGTCGCTGCCCATTACAATACTAACTTTAGCCATTGTAAACTCTCCTTTTCATATATTATGATTATTGATAAGTATTTCTAATAAATAACTAACAAGAGATTATCTTGTCTTATAAGTCATAATACTCGCTTTTTCATATTCCGTCAAGACTCTACAAAAGATTTCTCATTACACAAAATTATTACTGAAGAGGAATATTTAACTCCTCTAAGCCCTCCAACACGAATCGTCCGTCTTCGATAATCGCGATCTGCTCTCCATCCGGTTTCACAACTGTAATTCTCTCTAATTCTTTATAAGGAATGGTAATATCACAATGTGCACCAAAGTATGCTTTAGAAACATCTTCTTTTCTTAAAATGGAAACTTCATTGTCTCGTGCGATCATTTCTTTTCCATCCGGATTATACATTGGACTGTCCTCGGACCAGCTGTAACAAGTATCACCTACCGCAAAATGCGGGCCCATTTTTTCCACGATCAGGATCGGAAGACGATCAATGATCTGATATTTTTCTGCCATTGCATAAGCAGTCGTATTCGTTCCGATGGCAAACTCACCAAGCGGAAGGGATTCATGCTGATTCATGATCTCCTGGATCACCAATCTTCTACCGGCAGCTTTTGCCTCTTCGATCATTTCTGCATCAGCATCTGCCGGAAGTGCTTCCAGGAAATTATCACAGGATACTTCGGTTACACGACCGTCTTCAAATTTCATCTTCAGATTTTTAAACTGGATCTC
>JAFYOD010000245.1 GCA_017556515.1 Lachnospiraceae bacterium | reverse complement strand
GTTGCTTATCCGGACTATGTGAAGACGATCATTCTCGGCGGTGCCTCTTTAAAAGTGGGAGGAATTTATCGGGCAGCTGTTATCATGGCCAACAAGATGAAGCGATTTGTTCCATATAAGTTCTTGTACAAGTTCTTTGCGTGGTTTATGATGCCGAGCAAATCACATGAGAAGTCTAGACTGATCTTCCTGCGTGAGGTTGTAAAGCTGCATCAGGAAACCATGTTTGCCTGGATCGATTACATCCAGTTTGCACTGCATCCGGATTATATCCTGACCAAACTAGAGGGTTTAGGAAAGAAGATCTTATTTATCTCCGGCGATGAAGATCATTGTTTTATCGATGATATGAAAGCATTGGCGAAGAGGATGAGAAACACAGAGATGAAGATCATTGAAAGATGCGGTCATATCTGCTCGATTGAAAAATGGAGTGTGTTTAACCGTATCGTGCTGGATTTTTTGTCTCGTAATGTACCAAATACAAGAATCATGGAGACTAAATAAAAAAGTTGCGAAAAAACCTTGCAAAATCAAGGATTTCCGAATAGAATAAAGACGTAACAAGAGAGGGAGCAGTGATTGCCCCCTTTTTTGTGGCGTTGAAAAGTAACATGGAAATGAAACAGGCCGGCCGGTTTGGTACGGCGGATACACAAAAAGGAGATTTCATAAAATGATCAGTGCTAATGGTGTAACACTTCGTGTGGGCAAAAAAGCATTATTTGAAGATGTAAACATCAAGTTTACAGAGGGTAACTGTTATGGTCTTATTGGTGCCAACGGTGCCGGTAAATCTACATTTTTAAAAATCCTGTCCGGAAAACTGGAGCCGACAAATGGTGATATCGTGATCACTCCGGGCCAGCGTCTTTCCTTCTTACAGCAGGACCACTTCAAGTACGATGAGTTTTCCGTACTTGATACAGTAATCATGGGTAACCAGCGTCTTTACGACATCATGAAAGAAAAAGACGCGATCTATATGAAAGAAGAGTTCACAGACGAGGACGGTATCAAAGCCGCTGAGTTAGAGGGTGAATTCGCTACATTAAACGGTTGGGAAGCAGAGTCCGACGCAGAAAACTTATTAAACGGTCTTGGCGTTGAGACAGAGCACCACTACAAATTAGTAAAAGACTTAACAGGTCCGCAGAAGGTCAAAGTTCTTCTTGCACAGGCATTATTCGGTAACCCGGATATCCTGCTCCTCGACGAGCCGACTAACCATCTTGACCTTGATGCGATCGCATGGTTAGAGGAGTTCCTTATCAACTTCGAGAACACTGTTATCGTCGTATCCCATGACCGTTACTTCTTAAATAAAGTATGTACACACATCGCAGATATCGACTACGGTAAGATCCAGCTCTACGCAGGTAACTACGACTTCTGGTACGAGTCCAGCCAGCTTATGATCAAGCAGATGAAAGAAGCAAACAGAAAGAAAGAAGAGAAGATCAAAGAACTTCAGGAGTTCATCCAGAGATTCTCTGCGAACGCTTCCAAGTCCAAACAGGCGACTTCCAGAAAACGTGCTCTTGAGAAGATCGAGCTTGACGAGATCAGACCGTCCAGCAGAAAATATCCGTACATCGACTTCCGCCCGTTCCGTGAGATCGGTAACGAAGTTCTTACAGTTGAAGGTCTTACAAAGACAATTGACGGCGTAAAAGTTCTCGACAACATCTCCTTTATCCTCAACCGTGAAGATAAAGTTGCTCTTGTTGGACCGAACGAGCTTGCAAAGACAACACTCTTCAAGATCCTCTCCGGTGAGATGGAGCCGGATTCCGGTTCTTACAAATGGGGTCTTACAACAACTCAGGCTTACTTCCCGAAGGATAACAGCCATGAGTTCGCAGGCGATGACATCATCGTAGACTGGTTAACACAGTACTCTCCGGAGAAGGACGTAACTTATGTTCGTGGTTTCCTTGGAAGAATGCTGTTTGCAGGTGAAGACGGCGTGAAGAAAGTTAAAGTTCTCTCCGGTGGTGAGCGTGTTCGCTGCATGCTTTCCAAGATGATGATCTCCGGTGCGAACGTTCTCATGTTCGACGAGCCGACTGACCACCTTGACATGGAGTCCATCACAGCGCTCAACAACGGTATGAAGAAATTCCCGGGCGTTATGATCTTCTCCTCCCGTGACCACCAGGTTGTAGAGACAACTGCAAACCGTATCATGGAGATCATCAACGGTCAGTTAGTTGATAAGATCACAACATACGACGAGTACCTTGCAAGCGATGAAATGGCTAGAAAGAGATTCACATTCACACTTTCTGAGCTTCAGGAAAGCGATAACTAATATGGTTTCATTGAGGAAATGTTTTCGAACATTTCCTCTTTTTTATGCACATTTTCATTGAAGAAAGCGGGATATCTTGGTAAAATAGGTTCATGCGCGTGGCGATGCCACAGAGATATGCGAAAGACGGAGGTTTACTATGCTTAAGATTGAGCATTTGACAAAGTATTACGGCGAAAAACTCGCAGTAGATGATTTGTCTCTTCATATTAAAAAAGGTGAGATTTTTGGTTTCATCGG
>JAFYOD010000244.1 GCA_017556515.1 Lachnospiraceae bacterium | reverse complement strand
GGTTGAACTGGAAGGTACAACCGTAAGCCGTGCAAGTGTTCACAACATCAGCATTATGGAAGGTCTGGAGCTGGGCGTTGGTGATCGTATTACTGTTTATAAAGCCAATATGATCATTCCGCAGATCGCAGACAACCTGACAAGAAGCGGTGTGAAAGATATTCCGGAACATTGCCCGGTATGCGGAGGAGCGACAGAAATTCGCAGCATCAACGAAGTGAAATCTCTGTATTGCACCAATCCGGACTGCCAGGCAAAGAAGATGAAGGGCTTTGCGCTGTTTGTAAGCCGTGATGCACTGAATATTGACGGACTTTCCGAGATGACTCTCGAGAAGTTCATTGCAGCCGGTTTCATTCACGAATTCTCCGATATTTTCCATTTAGACCGTCATAAAGATGCGATCGTAGAGATGGAAGGTTTTGGTGAGAAGTCTTACGAAAATCTGGTAAATGCAGCAAGGAATGTATCTCACACCACACTTCCGCGTCTGATCTACGGACTTGGAATCGCAGGTATCGGTCTTGCGAATGCAAAGATGATATGCAAACATTTCCGTTACGATCTGGAGGCTATGCGAAAAGCAGATTCCGAAGATCTTTGCAGTATCGATGGAATTGGTGCAGTATTGGCAGACGCATGGGTGAAATATTTTAAAGAAGAGAAGAATAACGAAGCATTGGATCATTTGTTATCCGATCTGACATTCGAAAATGAACAGGCGGAGAGCGGAGACAGTTCCCTGGATGGAAAAGTATTTGTTGTCACAGGCTCCGTGGAGCATTTTGCAAACCGTAAGGAATTACAGGCTCTGATCGAGTCCAAGGGCGGCAAAGTGACCGGTTCCGTGACAGCGAAGACTCATTACCTGATCAACAATGATGTGACTTCTAATTCTTCAAAAAATAAAAAAGCAAAAGAACTTGGAGTTCCGATCATTTCTGAAGCAGATTTCCTGGAAATGATCGAACAATAGGTGTAAAATAGAATCATCAATTGAGGAGGAATCAGATATGCCGATCAAAATTCAGAACGATTTACCTGCAAGATCTATTTTGGAAAATGAGAATGTATTTATCATGGACGAAACACGTGCCCAGAGTCAGGACATTCGTCCGCTGGAAATTCTGATCCTCAATCTGATGCCGATCAAGGAGGATACAGAGACCCAGCTGTTACGGGCACTTTCCAATACACCGTTACAGGTCGAGTGTACCTTTATGACCATGTCCTCTCACAGCTCCACCCACACATCGGTTACGCACTTAAACAAATTTTACGTGACCTTCGATAAGATCCGCCGTCGCCGTTTTGACGGTATGATCATCACAGGTGCTCCGGTGGAAAACATGGAGTTTGAAGAGGTGGATTACTGGCAGGAACTGACAGAGATCATGGAGTGGACAAAGACTCACATCACGTCCACCTTCCATCTTTGCTGGGGCGCTCAGGCAGGTCTGTATTACCATTATGGAATTAAAAAACATCACATGGGAGACAAGTTGTCCGGTATTTATGTTCACAGAACACTGGATCGAAAAGTTCCGGTATTGCGCGGATTTGATGACTATTTTAATTGTCCGCATTCCCGTTATACGGAAGTTCGCGAAGCAGAGATCCTGGAGCATCCGGAACTGAAACTGCTGGCGAAGTCTGATGTTGCAGGCGTGTTCCTTGTGATGAAAGAGGATGGAAGTCAGTTCTTTATGCAGGGACATCCAGAGTATGACAGACTGACTCTGGATGCAGAGTACCGCAGAGATGTGGGACGTGGATTAGAGCCGAACATTCCATGTAATTATTATGAAAATGACGATCCGACAACGATCCCGCCGTTAACTTGGCGTACCGTTGCCAACACCTTGTATACAAACTGGCTGAACTTCTATGTATACCAGGAGACACCGTATTATCTGGAAGAAGATGAAGAATAGAGGGTAAGGTTATGCAGAAATTTCATCGTATTTTTGTCATAGTTTTAGATTCTCTGGGAATTGGCGAAATGCCGGATTCCGCAACATTCGGAGATGTTGGAGTGAATACTCTGCAGCACGTTTCGGAATCGGTGGATACATTTGAGATTCCAAATCTGCAGAAGCTGGGAATTTCCAATCTGGTGCCATTAAAGCATGTGGCTCCGGTCGAGCAGCCATTAGCCTATTATACAAAATTAAATGAACGCAGCTGCGGAAAAGATACCATGACCGGTCACTGGGAGATGATGGGACTGCATATCCAGTCTCCGTTTAAGACGTTCACGGAAACCGGATTTCCGCCGGAACTGATCCATGAACTGGAAACCAGAACCGGAAGAAAGGTGCTTGGAAACCGAAGCGACAGTGGTGTTGGTATTATCAACGAGTTTGGTGAGAAACAGTTCGAGACCGGAGATATGATTATTTATACTTCTGCGGATTCCGTTCTGCAGATCTGTGGACACGAAGAAGCCTTTGGTCTGAGTGAACTGTATCGATGCTGTGAGATCGCACGCGAGATCACCATGAAAGATGAGTGGAAGGTTGGCCGTGTCATCGCCAGACCGTTTGTCGGAACAAAAGCGGGCGAGTTCGAACGAACCAGCAATCGTCATGACTATGCACTGAAACCGTTTGGCCCGACTGCATTGACAGCTTTGAAGGATGCCGGATTGGATGTGATCGCCATCGGAAAGATCGGAGATATTTTTGATGGGGAAGGTATTACCAAACCATTGAGATCCAAAACATCTGTCCATGGAATGGAGCAGACGATCCAGATGGCTCAGGAAGATTTCCACGGATTCTGCTTTGTCAATCTGGTTGATTTTGATGCACTTTGGGGTCATCGCAGACAGCCGGTCGGATATGCGAGAGAAGTAGAGAAGTTTGATGAGAAGCTCGGCATTCTTTTGGAAACACTGAGAGAAGACGATCTTCTGATCGTGACTGCAGATCACGGAAATGATCCGACCTATAAAGGAAGCGATCATACCCGTGAAAAAGTTCCGTTCCTGGCATATTCCAAGAAGATGGAAGGAAACGGACCGCTTCCGGAGATGGAAACGTTCAGCATCATTGGCGCAACCATTGTGGAAAACTTCGGACTGAAAAAACCGGAGGGAACCATTGGTGAATCCATTCTTGGTTTAATAAAATAAATACTGTTTGAATGAAAAGGTGAAATTGGCGCAAGTCAGTTTCACCTTTTTGAGTTTTCCTGCATAGTATAGAATAGAAGATCCTATAAGGAGGTTTCTGCCAGATGATCGAGATCAGTTTAAACATGTATCATGCTGTGGCGCTTGCAGCAGCACTGTACTGGCTGGGAAATCTGCTGTGCAGCAAAGTTTCCGTTTTTAACAAGTATTGTATTCCGGCTCCTTTAGTCGGAGGTGTGTGCTTCTCCTTGGTGAATACCATGCTTTATGTTGCGGGAGTTGCATACATATCCTTTGATTCTACGTTACAGACCATTTTCATGAATATTTTTTTCACGACAGTCGGATTTTCTGTCAGCATTCCGCAGTTGAAACAGGGCGGAAAGGCAGTGGCATTGATGTTGATCTTAGGTACTGTAATGACCTTGATCCAGAATGGAATTGGAGTCGGATTGGTAGGAGCGCTTGGTGCGGACCCAAGACTTGGACTTTGTGTTGGTTCCATCGCTATGGTTGGAGGACCGGGAACAGCTGCATCTTATGGAGAATTGATGGACGGTATGGGAATTGCAGGCGCTTCCGTGGCAGGTCTTGCGGCTGCGACCTTTGGCCTGGTAGCAGGATCCATCATGGGAGGTCCGACAACTAGAAGATGTATAGAGAAATATCATCTGCAAGGACCGGCAAAACATAGTGATTTCGATTCAGATGAACGGGATCGGGAAGGAATCAAAAGCAATAGTGGAAACTTTGTCCGTGGTTTCATGCTGCTGATGTTTGCACTTGGCATCGGAAATTTTGTCGGTGCCAAGCTGACAGAACTGACTGGACTGACATTCCCGGGATACATCGGAGCAATGTTGGTTGCAGCAGTTGTGCGAAATGTGGTAGATGCGATTTATAAAGAATTCCCCATGGATGAGATCGACGTGATCGGCAGTATGTCGCTGAATCTGTTCCTCGCAATG
>JAFYOD010000243.1 GCA_017556515.1 Lachnospiraceae bacterium | reverse complement strand
TTCTCGATGTTCTCGTAATCTTCACTTACGATCTCATTTGTACCTGTTGTCATATCGTAGATGCAGAGACGTGCTCTCTTCTTATTTACGATACCCTGGCCGTTTGCCCAGAACGGAAGCTCATCGAATACTTCGTAATCTTTCTCATCTTCCCAAGCTTTCTTTGCAGCCTTCTTCTCTTCATCGTTCATGTTAGCAAAGTCAGGCTTATTGTAGTCATATTTCACTACCATAACAAGTTTATCGCCAACTTTTTTGAATTTGGAAACTGCACGCGGGATTGCAAATGCAAACTGAGCCTCGCCACCTGCAATGTTGATTGTATAGAAGCATGTCCAGTCTTCGCCGCTCTTAACTTTATCAGCATATGCTTTATCACGGTTGGATGTGAACATCACTGTCTCATTGTCAACCCAAATAAAGTTTCTCTCTTTTTTACCGTTTGTGAGTTTCTTATACTCGCCTGTTTCTGTATCCATGATCCAGAGACAGGAATCATAGCAATTGTCTTTCTCATTTACGTTAACTACCGGAATAATACCGTGTTTTCCATCCGGAGATGTCACGATCGCTGTCGGATAATGGTAGAACATAAAGTCGTTAATACCAATGTGTTTCATATTGTAATACCCCCAATTTAAAAATAGAACTTAAAAGGTTCTTTGTGTTGTTTCACGCACTTTTGCGCTTTCCACACACTTATTTATTATACAACTTACATGACTACTTTACAAGAAAAAAGTGCTAATTTTAAACAAAAAACAAGCCCCCAGCAGATTACTGGAGGCTTGTGATATCATTTCATCAATATACTTGAAGAAAGATGTTCCGTACCGCTTCTGGCGATTAGTCACAAAGGTGACAAGCAACAAAGTGGTTCGGCTCGATCTCTTTGAGCTTCGGCTCTTCGCTTCTACATCTGTCTGTAGCATACGGACAACGTGCAGCGAAACGGCAGCCCGGCTTCGGATTGATCGGGGATGTGATCTCACCTTTAAGTAAGATACGCTCTCTCTTCTTGTTTAAGCTCGGTACCGGGATAGCGGATAACAGAGCCTGTGTGTACGGATGAGTTGGCTTGTCGAAGAGCATTCCGGACGGAGCTTTCTCGATAAGCTGACCAAGGTACATAACCGCGATATCATCAGCGAAGTGATGAACTACGGAAAGGTCATGTGTGATGAACATGTATGTAAGACCCATCTGCTCCTGAAGGTCCTGCATCAGGTTCAGGATCTGAGCCTGAATGGATACGTCAAGAGCGGATACCGGCTCGTCACATACGATGAACTTCGGTTCCATTGCAAGAGCACGTGCGATACCGATACGCTGACGACGACCACCGTCAAGCTCGTGCGGGTATGTGTTTACAAGACGCTCAGCAAGACCTACTGTCTCCATAAGCTCGTAAACTTTCTCAAGTCTCTTTGCTTTATCCGGAATGATCTTCTGAAGCTTTAACGGCTCACCGATGATCTCGGATACTGTGTTACGCGGATCAAGAGATGCATACGGGTCCTGGAAGATAAGCTGCATCTGACGTCTTAAGAGACGCATCTCGTCTGCGTTCTTTGTAAGAATGTTCTCACCATTGAAGATAACTTCACCGGAAGTCGGCTCATGGAGACGAAGGATCGCACGACCTGTTGTAGATTTACCACAACCGGACTCACCTACGACACCGAGAGTCTTACCTTCTTCGATTGTGAATGTTACATCATCAACCGCATGAAGCATTCCCTTTGGAGTCTGGAAGTATTTTTTAAGATTCTTAACTTCAAGAATTTTGTTTGCCATTACTGATCCTCCCTCTCAATCTTAAAGTTCGGTTCATCGTATCTGGAGCAACGTACATAGTGTGTATCGCTTAACCACTTCTTAGCCGGACGAGCTTTTTCACAATCCGGAGTTGCATATTTACATCTCGGAGCGAAGCAGCATCCCTTCGGAAGATCTGTCGGGTCTGGCATAAGGCCCGGGATCGGGGACAGACGGTTTCTCTTAATCTCGATGTTCGGAAGGGAACCGAAGAGACCCTCTGTGTACGGATGTCTTGTGTGGTTGAATACGTCTACAAGTGTACCATGCTCTACGATCTGGCCTGCGTATACTACGGATACTTCGTCACATACCTCAGCAATGATACCAAGGTCATGTGTGATCATGATCATAGCAGAACCAAATTTCTCACGAAGACCCTTCATTGTCTCAAGAACCTGAGCCTGAATTGTTACGTCCAGAGCTGTTGTCGGCTCGTCTGCAAGAAGGAGTTTCGGGTTACATGCAAGTGCCATAGCGATAACTACACGCTGTTTCATACCACCGGAGAACTGGTGCGGATACTCTGCGAAACGCTCTCTCGGGATACCTACTACCTCAAGCATATCGCCAGCTTTTTCATCAGCTTCTTTCTTGGAGCAATTCTCGTGAAGAGCGATTACCTCAGAAATCTGATCACCAACTGTGAATACCGGGTTTAAGGATGTCATCGGATCCTGGAAGATCATGGATGCTAAGTGACCACGAACTGCCTCAAGTTCTTTCTGCGGAAGGTTCATGATGTCCTTACCGTCAAGGAAGATGGAACCGTTTTTGATAACTCCCGGCGGGTCCGGAACAAGACGAAGCACGGAAAGAGCTGTTGTTGTCTTACCGGAACCTGTCTCACCTACAAGGCCGAGTGTCTTACCATATTCAAGCTGAATATCGATGCCGTTTACAGCTTCTACTGTACCGTCATCTGTCTCGTAATGGATCACGAGATCTTTAATATCAAGAATTAAATCTTTCGGATTTTTCTGTGCCACTGTTATATCCCCCTTACTGTTTTAACTTCGGATCCAGTGCATCACGGAGACCGTCACCAAGAAGGTTCAGGGAAAGGATTGTAAGCATGATGCAGAAGCCCGGGAAAACTGTCAGGTGCGGTGCATTACGAAGGTAAGCACGGCCACCGGAAAGCATGGAACCCCACTCCGGAGTCGGAGCCTTAACACCAAGGCCAAGGAAGCTAAGACCGGATGTGGAAAGGATAGCGGAAGCTACCTTAAGGGATACCTGTACGATGATCGGAGCAAGACAGTTCGGAAGGATGTGGGAAGCGATGATCTGTGCGTTGTTAGCACCGATTGCTTTAGCAGCCTCTACGAACTCGTTGTCACGTACAGTCATAACGGAAGATCTTACGATACGAGCATAGCCCGGAACGGAAGAAACCGCGATCGCGATCATAAGGTTTAAGATGGACGGACCTAATGCGGATACGATTGTGATGGAGAGAAGTAAGCTCGGTACTGCAAGGAGGATATCCATAGCACGGGAAATGAGCATATCTACTTTACCACCGAAGAAACCGGAGATCGCACCAAGTGTACCACCGATTGTAAGAGCGATAGCTACCGCAATTACACCTACTACGAGGGAAATTCTACCACCGTGAACAAGACGAGCTAAGATATCACGGCCGAATTCGTCTGTACCGAACCAGTGCTCTGCACTCGGTCCCTGAAGACGGATCGCTGTGTTCTGTTTGATTACGATTTCGTCATAGTCGAAAAGGAAATCTGCGAAAACAGCTAATAATACAAGCATAAGAACGATCGCAAGACCGACCATAGCCATTTTATTCTTTTTTAAGCGGCGCCATACTTCTTCGAACTGGCTACGCTTTTTTGGAGCTGCTTTTGTTGCTGCCATATGATGCCTCCTTATTTCTTATACTGCGCTTTGATACGCGGGTCAATGAACGCATACAGAATGTCAACTAAGAGGTTAACACAGCTGAATGTGATTGTCAGAACTACGATGTTACCAAGAACCTGTGTTGTATCTTTTGTCTTGATAGAGTCAACAGTAGAACGACCGATACCCGGCCAAGCGAATACTGTCTCAGTAAGTGTAGCACCACCTAAGAGGGAACCGAACTGAAGACCAATAGCTGTAACTACCGGGATCAGGGCGTTTCTTAAAGCGTGCTGATAAACTACTTTACCCTCCGGAACACCCTTCGCTCTTGCTGTACGGATATAGTCCGCACGGATAACCTCAAGCATAGAGGAACGTGTCATACGTGTGATGAGGGCTGCGTCACCTGTACCAAGTGTGATCGCCGGCATGATGTAAGAGCTCCAGCCCTTGCTACCACCAGACGGTAACCAACCAAGGTTAAGGGAGAACAGGATGATCATCATAAGACCAAGCCAGAAGTTCGGTGTAGCTACACCGATAAGTGCTACTACCATACCTACGTTATCGAACATAGAGTACTGTTTTGTTGCGGAGATGATACCGATCGGAAGAGCGATACCTACCGCTACGAGGATAGACCAGAATGCAAGTTTCGCTGTGTTCGGGAAACAAGAAACGATCATATTTGTAACCGGACGACCTGTCTTGTAGGAGTTACCCATATCACCCTGTAACAGGTTCAGCATGTATCTTGCATACTGTATGATTACAGGCTGGTCAAGTCCGAGTTCATGTCTAAGTGCTTCGATTGTTGCTGCGTCAGCATCTTCACCAGCAAGCATAGCTGCTGTATCACCTGGTGAAAGGCTGATAATGAAATATACAAGGAATGTAACGCCGATCAATACCGGGATCAGCATTACAAGACGTTTGATGACGTATCTACTCATTTATACCTTCCAATCTGCCGATAAATGGCCCCTATAATGTTACTTGCTTAACAGAAATTTAACAATTCCTATCACTTTAAAACACGGTGCGAGTTGAAACCCGCACCGTGTAACACTACTTCTTTACATCAAGTGTAAGATTCAGATTAAATTATTCCTCGTAGTGAGCATTACCAATGTAGTGGGAAGCACCTTTGTGGAGTCTGAAGCCCTTAAGGTCTGCACGAACACCTACGTTGTCATCTTTGTAGTACATCGGTACCCACGGAGCGAGTTCTTTAAGTCTGAACTGAAGCTCTTTGTAGAGACCCATACGTTTCTCATGATCTGTCTCAACCTGAGCCTGCTCGATGAGGGAGTCAACCTGCTCGTCGTCTAACCATGCACGGTTACCTGTAGCACCGAAGTTGGAGCTGTGGAACAGAGCGAATGTGGAACCGTCAGCATCGAAGGAACCGTTGGACCAACCAAGGAAGAATAACTCGTGATCACCAGCTGTAAGGATCTCAAGGAGTGCGCCCCACTCATATGTGGAGATTTCTACGTTGATACCGATCTCTTTAAGCTGAGCCTGAACGATTGTAGCGGAACGTGTTCTGTTGTCACCGTTTACGTAGATGGAGCAATCGAAACCATCCGGGTAACCAGCTTCAGCCATGAGCTCTTTCGCTTTCTCGATGTTGTACTCGTAAGCTGTAACTTCGTCTGTCCAACCCGGGATCATGGAGTTGATGTAGGAGTTAGCCGGTGTACCACGACCCTCTACGATAGTGTCGATGAATACCTGCTGATCGATAGCCATGTTGATAGCCTGACGTACACGTACATCAGAGAATTTCTCTTTGGATGTGTTCATACCCATGTACTCGATGGAAGAGGACGGCTGGGAAAGAAGAGCTACATCCGGGTTAGCCTCTACGTTTACGCAGTCGATAGCGTCTACGTTCCAAACGATATCAACTTCGCCTGCCTCGAGAGCGATTGTTCTAGCAGAACCCTCCGGGATAACGCGTACTTCGATGGAAGTAGCGATCGGCATCTCGCCCCAGAAGTTCTCGTTACGTGTTAATGTGTAGTGGTCGTTCGGAACCCACTCTTTAGCTACGAATGGACCGGAACCAACACATGTATCAACGTCGCCGTAAGCTTCGCCAGCTGCCTCAACAACTTTCTTGGAAAGGATGTTAAGACCGGAGTCTGTTGTCTTACCAAGGAACGGAGCTGTCGGTTTCTTAAGGTTGATCTTAACTGTATGCTCGTCAACAACTTCGATTGTGTCAACTGCTTCTACGTCAGATTTTGTTTTAGCGGACTCCATAGCACGCTCATATGTGAACTTAACGTCCTCAGCTGTTACCGGGTCACCGTTGGAGAAGCAAGCGTTCTCGAAAAGGTGGAATGTGTAAACCATACCATCCTCGGAGATCTCCCAGCTCTCTGCAAGTTCACCAACGAGCTCGCCGTCATCGTTGATTGTCATAAGAGTCTGGTAAACGTGGTTCATGAATACAGAAGATGTTGTATCGTTCTGGTTAGCCGGGTCACATGTTACGATGTCTGCACCCATAGCTACAACGATGTCTGTATCTGTGATTGTAGCGCCTGTAGAAGCTGCTTCTGTCTGTGTTGCTGCGCCGTTATCTGCTGCCGGAGCTGCTGTTGTTGCTGTTGCTGCGCTGCCGCCGCCACATGCTGTGAGCATCATAGCTGCTGCCATAGCTGCTGCTGCAACTTTTGTCATGCTTGTCTTTCTCATGATAAAAAATCCTCCTTTTTTAGATACGCTTTCGCGTATATCGTCTCTGTCTATTTCACGCAAACAGAAACGTTGCATATTGCTCGTTCTATATAATATCAGTTTTGAACAATCTTGTCAATTATTTT
>JAFYOD010000242.1 GCA_017556515.1 Lachnospiraceae bacterium | reverse complement strand
CTGTAAGCCATGGCATTGATCGTAAAATCACGGCGCTTCAGATCCTCTTTTAAATTCGAAGTGAATTCTACCGATTCCGGATGGCGGCCGTCATGATACTCTCCGTCGATTCGATAGGTGGTCACTTCATAGCCATTTCTGTTTTTAATGATCGTCACGGTTCCGTGCTGGAGTCCGGTATCGACGGTTTTCCCGAAGATCCCCTTTACTTCCTCCGGCTTTGCAGAGGTAGTGATATCCCAGTCCCCCGGTTCTCGTCCTAAAAGTGTATCACGGACACAGCCACCGACAGCGAACGCCTCAAAACCATGTTCTCTAATTTTTCCAATGATCCATTCCACATCACGTGGCATTTCGATCCGCATATTTTCACACTCCTTTGTATTATACTCCGCCTAAACGCTGAAATGCCGGGATCAGACGTTTCGCCAGCATCGCAGCCAGAACACAGAGTAAAAAATCTTCGCCGACAGTCAGCAGGAAACAGTTTACAAATACAACCTTCCAGCTTACTGCCACATTCAGTACAAAATTACTGCACACATAAAAATATATCATACCACAGGCATAGTCTGCAACCAGTCCCCAGAATGCAGCGAACAGCAGCCAGCCAAAGGTTCTTTTTCGAATTTTCTCATAAGCCAGACCTACAAGATATGCTCCTACTGCGAAGCCGATCAAAAATCCGAAGGTCGGTTTTAATAAATAAGATGGGCCTCCACCGGATGCGAAAACAGGAATGCCGCAAAGTCCGATGATCAGGTACGTACAGACGCATGCAAGTGCGCGTCTGGATCCCAAAAGTAAGCCTGCCAGCAATACAAAGAAAAACTGCAGGGTAAAATGCATCGGTACCGGCTGTACCGGGATCGTAATCTTAATAAATGCACCAACAGCGATCAGGGCCGCAAAAAGACCGCAGAACGCCAGGTCACGAATCGTCCATTTTGTACGGTTCATATAATCCTCTTTTAAATGTGTCTATCTTTTTGATGGAAAAGCCGGGCGGAATTTGTGAGCCGCCCGGCACTGATCATCTTTTCCAATTTGCAAATTAATATGCTTTGCCCCAGTAAACCATCTTCTGAGCCGGTTTGCCACAAACCACACATGTATCTGCGATCTGCTCCTGAGCGAACGGCATACATCTGGAAGTTACGCCAACTTCCTCTTTTAATTTGTTCTCGCACTCCTGGCAGCCACACCACATAGCGCGGATGAAGCCCGGTTTGTTGTCTGCGATATCTTTCATTTCTTCCATGTTGTGAGCGTCGTATGTGTGCTCCTCGCGGTGCTGTCTTGCACGCTCTAACATGTCTTTCTGGATTGTCTTTAAGAGCTCGTCTACCTTCTCGTTGATCTCAGCTAAAGCAACTGTGATCTTCTCGTGTGTATCACGACGAACGAGAACTGCCTGACCTGCCTCGATATCCTTCGGTCCTAACTCGATACGAACCGGGATACCGCGCATCTCGGATTCACTGAACTTCCAGCCCGGGCTCTTATCGGAATCGTCAACTTTTACTCTGAAGTTGGAGAGAGCACTCTTCACTTCGTATGCTTTATCAAGCACGCCTTCCTGGTTCTGGCGGATCGGAACGATCACAACCTGAGTCGGAGCTACCATTGGCGGTAATACGAGACCGTTGTTGTCACCGTGTACCATGATGATCGCACCAATAAGACGTGTTGTCATACCCCAGGATGTCTGGTGTACATGTTTTAATGTGTTATCTTTGTCAGAGAACTGGATGCCGAATGCTTTCGCGAAACCGTCACCGAAGTTGTGGGATGTACCGGACTGAAGAGCTTTACCGTCGTGCATAAGAGCCTCGATTGTGTAAGTAGCCTCTGCACCCGCGAATTTCTCTTTGTCTGTCTTCTGACCGCGAACAACCGGCATAGCAAGAACTTCCTCACAGAAGTCTGCGTATACGTTTAACATCTGGATTGTTCTCTCCTGAGCTTCCTCAGCTGTTGCGTGAGCTGTGTG
>JAFYOD010000241.1 GCA_017556515.1 Lachnospiraceae bacterium | reverse complement strand
GTCAGAACTCCGATAAACAAGATTTTCATACCGCCTATTTTCAAGATCACATGACTATTAAATAGACGGATGTGATTGGTTGTCAGATAAAGATTGGCATTGATGATCGGAAAACGAGCACATTTCTCGATAAAAAGAAGGTGTCCGATCCCGTAATCCACTTCATGGTTTCCCAATGTTACTACATCCGGAGCCAGCATGTTCATAATCTCGATCGTAGAAAGTCCTTTATATTCACTGTCGATGACAGAGCCACGAAACATGTCTCCTGCAATAGCATAAAGCACATTTTCCTCTTCGGATCTAACCTTATTGATATATCCGGAGAGCATGGATACTCCGCCCAGAAGTTTGTCATCCACTTCTTTGGCAAGAAAATCTCCATGCATATCATTAGAATGTAAAATTGTTAATTGTTTCAACTGCTTCATGTAATTTCTGCCTTTCAAAATCAGGTTTTAGTTCTCGATCACATCATCCAGAATATAGATCTGCTGATCCTCTGCTTTTCCTTTTAAATGCAGCAGATGATCCAAAGGCGTTACCTTGATCCTGCCTTCCAAACGTTTTACTACTGCTTCTGAAAGATAAATGGTTCGTTTCGGGGCATTGGACTCCAGACGGGCAGCTGTATTTACAGTATCTCCGATCGCAGTATAGTCCATTCGGTCCGGCGAGCCGATATTTCCGACAACGGCCTCTCCTACGTTGATACCGATTCCGAAGGATACGGTTCTACCGAATTTTTCCATTAGTTCTTCCGAAAGTTTATCGGATCCTTCTCGCATTGCCAGAGCTGCTTTGCAGGCATTCATAACAAAATCATCCTGCGGCTGAGGTGCTCCCCAGAACGCCATGGCTGCGTCTCCGATAAATTTGTCCAGCGTACCATGGTTTTCATGAATACATTGTTCGATCAAGGTCAGATAGCGATTTAAAATCTGCACTACTTGAGATGGAGAAAGCATTTCTGACATAGTTGTAAATCCACGCACGTCTACAAACAATACTGCGATCTCCACTTCCTTGCCATGAGGTTCAGCCCCCTCTTCTTCCTCGTCTACACTTAACAATTCATCCACGATCTTCTCGTCCACATATCGCTTGAATGTCTTTGTAACTCGTCTCTTTTCCAGTACAGACCAAATATAGTTGATCGCAACCGATCCCACATAAAATACAGATACACTAAATGGTATCCAAAGTACACGAAGGATCAGGTTCTTTTCCATGTATGCCCATTTGCAGACTGCAAGATAGCCCAAAGAAACTGCCAGCCAAAGGAGGGTGGATGGCACTACTGGACGTTTCCACATGCCCCAGAGGCATACGATCAGCAGAATTGCCAGAGCCGCCAGCTGAACCGCATCTCCGACCTCCTGCTTGTAGTTGCTGTATAAGATCGCTTCTACAACGTTTGCCTGATATTCCATGCCATACATTGGCTCTGCATGATCCATTGATGTGACGTAGCTGTCCTGAAGTCCAACAGTATAAGGTCCGATCAAAACGATTCGGTCCGCAAAATACTCCGGTGGAATATTGCCTTCGATCACATCACAGAATGGGATAGATTCACTATAATCTCCCGGTTTTCCGGTAAACGGCACATACCAGAATCCTTCTTTGTCCATCGGCGGAACTTCGATCGGAGTGTCATCTCCATAATACTCCAGATACATAGAAGCTAGTACATATGGAAATGAAGGAACGATGGTTCCATCATCCAGTTTGAGTTCCCATAAATGATGGCGGATCACGCCATCGGTATCGTACATGGCATTGATATGACCTTGTTTCGTTACATCCTTCAATTCCTTAAACGGCTCATCCAGACGTTCAATATAAAGATCATCAAAATAAAATTCCCCATTTTCTCCTTCACGAATACCAGAAGTAAATGATCCTGCAACTGTGGTAACAACATTGCCATATCTTCCTGCGGCTTCTACAAGTGCCGCATCCACTTCCGCTGTCGAATTGCCGGTATAGAGAACATCAATACCAATCGCTGCCGGACGACAGTCTTCTGACTGGTTAAGAATATCCAGAATTTCTGCCATCATCGGGCGATTCCATTCTTGGAATGGGCCATAGGCGTCCAGTGTTGTTTCATCAATTTCGATCAGCACAATGTCTCCTGCCGATGCCTGTGCTTCCTGATACCAAAGATCCGAAAACGTATTGTCCATCTTATTTAAAATCCCGGATGCACATAACAACGTCATCGCTGCAACTGCCAACAATGCCACAAACTTACTATTGATTTTGGGTATACGCAGCTGGATCTGTGTCTTTTCCATACTTATCCCCCTTACGAAACTCGCTGCAGGTGCTTTTCCACAACCTGCAGCGAATCTTTGGTTTTTATTCACTTATCTCAATACTATTAGCGATTTAAAATGATTACTTTTTTCGCAAAGTTATCGCAAACGTATAATTTATCGCCGTAAACTGCGAGTCCCTGAGGTGTGATCGGATACATGTCCATCTTCGCATAATCACACATCAGAAGTGTTGTAACCGTTCCGTTTGCAATCTTTTTAATCGCGCTGTTTCCTGTATCAGAAACATAAATGCTTCCATCATCCGCAACTGTTACGCCCTGCGGGAAAGAAAACTGTGCCTGTGCAGCTGCACCGATCACATCACCCTCTGTGCCGGTTCCGATTGTTTCGACGATTACACCATCTTTCACTTTGAGAATCTGATGACTTCCGGATGCTGCCACATAGAGAATATCGCCTTTCCAGAAAAGGCCGGTCGGTTCTGTAATATTGTCGATGTAAGTCTTTACATCTCCATATTTGGTCACTCTGCGGATCGCATTGTTGTTAGTATCTGCCACATACAAGTTTCCGTACGGATCTGTTGCCAGACCGGTCGGGTTGTTAAATGCAGTGTCCATACCATGTCCGTTTCTGAATCCTGCAGTACCATTTCCTACCGCTGTCTCAATTCCATCATTTCCAATATAACGGATTACATTGTTTTCCGAATCGGATACTGCAATACCATTTAAGTACTTAGTAACTGCCCACGGCTTCTTGAAATAACTTTCTGTCAGTGTACTGTCATTATAGCCGCCGATCGGCTGTCCGTACATATCGACGGCACTCAGCTTGCCTGCGATCACAGTGCTTTCTCTGTCTTTCGTTCTCCACACAACTTTGTTGTATGTATCTGTAATTACCATGGTTCCGTCGCTCATCATCATGATACCGGACGGTGCACAGATCACGTTCATGGCACTAACTGACGGATTCCATGTTTCTACTGCCTGAGCAGCCGGCTGGACAGAGCCAGCCGCTGCATTGTTTGTTGTCTGAGTTGCCATACCCGGGAACGCAGAAGCAATTGCTAATGCGCCTGTCAGAAACATGACGATTGCTTTTTTATTTAATTTCATAGCTTTTAGCGCTCCTTTCTCTTTTTGTCTTCACGGTCTTCAAACAGCTTCGGTGCGATTGCCATCAG
>JAFYOD010000029.1 GCA_017556515.1 Lachnospiraceae bacterium | reverse complement strand
TGCAGAGCCGAAGACTCAGGAAGCGCTTGTAAAAGACCTGGAAGCGATCCAGGCTCGTATCGTGGCGATCCACGATGAGGAGCAGGATGCTTTCGAGAAGATGTCTGAGAAGCAGCAGTGCAGCACTGCGGGCGAGATCGCAGAGGAGTGCGTTGCACTGTTAGAGGATGCAATAGATTACATGGATGAGCTGGTAATGGATGTGAAGGAATGCGAGGAGCTGGACTTCTCCGAGATTGGCTACGGCATGGAAGATGTGATCGATCTGCTGAGTGACATTATGAATATGTAAAGACCCGAGGAAAGGCTGATAAGAACATGAAAAAGATTTTAGTGAAATATCATACCGATAAAATTGACAAACTGACTTATATCGATGGTAAGTCTGACTGGATCGATCTGAGAGCAGCGGAGGAAGTGGAGTTCAAGGCAGGCGAGTTTAAGCTGGTAAACCTTGGTATTTCCGTAAAACTTCCGGAAGGTTACGAGGCTCACATCGCTCCGAGAAGTTCCACATTTAAAAATTATGGATTATTTCAGGTAAATTCCGTAGGTGTTGTGGATAATACTTACTGCGGAGACGAAGATGTCTGGCGTTGGCCGGTATACGCAACAAGAGACTGCGTGATCCATGTCAATGACCGTGTGTGTCAGTTCCGTATTATGGAAAACCAGCCGAAGCTTGTATTTGAGGAGACAGACCATCTGAGCGATGTGGCTCGCGGTGGTTTTGGTTCTACAGGTGTGAAATAAGACCGGAGTGAGAAGCATGGCACATTTAAATAAGAAAATAAGCGCCCTTATGGCGGCGCTTTGCCTGACATCAGTTTTGTTGACTGGCTGCGGCGGTGTGACAGAGGAGATGCTGGAAATCAGAGAATCTGCGATCGACATGATGGAAGAAGGCAATTATGAGGGCGCAGTGGCTGCGTTCAATGGATTGGTGGAAAATGCCAAGAAAGTGACAGAGTTCGAACTGGATATCCTGAAATATCGTGCGGAAGCAGAGTTTTTGCTGGAGGATTACGAGGCGGCTCTGCATACATACCATACGCTGATGGAAGTAGACAAAGAACGTCCGGAGTATTGTTATGTTTCTGTGATGGCCCTGGCCAATCTTGGCCGCATGTCCGATGCAGAGGAAATGCTGGATGCAGGCGTGAAAATGGATAAAAAGCTGGAAGCACCGGGATATTATGAAGCGAAGCTTGCACTGGCAGGCGGTTATGAAGCCGATGGAAATGTGGACGCAGCGGAAGAGATTTATCAAGAATTGATCGATCTCGGTTGTGGAAATACTTCTATATATAATCGTCTGATGTTGATAACGATGGATGAGGGCGACTACGAAAGTGCGCTTACCTGGGCAGCCAAAGGACTGAGCTTGGACGATGATCTCGCAGTGCAGGAGCTGAAGTTCAATGAGGCGGTCTGCTACGAGTTCCTTGGTGAGTTTAAGAAGGCATTGGAATTGTTTAAGGCTTATGAAGCCGAATATGGCAGTGACGAACGTGTGGCCCATGAGATCGCATTTTTGGAAACTCGCTGATAGAGAATTTTAGAAAAAGGAAATAATGATTATATGGCAGAATTGATTGATTTAACAGAGCAGGAGGAACGCGTCATTCTCGTTGCAGTCAGCACAGACGATAACGATGATACCATTCACTCCGTAGAAGAGCTTTCCGAGCTGGTTGCGACTGCGGGTGCAGTTACGGTTGGAACTGTGATCCAGAACCGTGAGAATATCCACCCGGGCACTTATGTCGGAAAGGGTAAGATTGAAGAGATTCGTGAGATGGCCATGGAGCGTGAAGCGACAGGCATTATCTGTGACGATGAATTGTCTCCGGCACAGCTTCGTAACCTGGAGGATGCACTCCAGATGAAGGTTATGGATCGTACCATGGTGATCCTGGACATTTTCGCGGCAAGAGCTCGTACAAGAGAAGGTAAGATCCAGGTTGAGCTGGCTCAGCTTCGTTACCGTGCAGCAAGACTGGTTGGTCTGCGTAATTCCCTGTCCCGTCTGGGCGGTGGTATCGGTACCAGAGGTCCGGGTGAGAAAAAACTTGAGATGGACCGTCGTTTGATCCACGACCGTATTAGTGTTTTAAAAGAGGAACTGGAAGATGTGATCCGTCATCGTGAGGTGCAGAGAAAGCAGCGTGAGGGCAGCGGAACTCTGACATTAGCGATCGTTGGTTATACAAACGCAGGCAAATCGACTTTATTAAACAGACTGACACAGGCCGGCATTCTGGCAGAGGATAAACTGTTCGCTACCCTGGATCCGACCACACGTGCGCTGACTCTTCCGGGCGGAGAGAAGGTGCTCTTAACAGATACCGTTGGATTTATCCG
>JAFYOD010000240.1 GCA_017556515.1 Lachnospiraceae bacterium | reverse complement strand
TTTTCATTTCTCTTTTCAGTTAATTAAGCGTTTGCTTTCTCAACCTGAACGATTGCCTGTTTCTGCATCGGAATACGGCAGTTTTTGTTGTTACCAAACTCAACGATTACAGTGTCGTCTGTCATATCGATAATAACACCATAGAAGCCGCTGGAAGTAAGTACAGTATCACCTACTGCAATGCTTGCCATTAATTCCTGCATTTTTTTCTTTTCTTTCTGCTGCGGTTTGATTGCGATGAAGTACATGAACGCAAAAATAAGAACCACATAACCAATCCAAAATGCCGGGCTGTTCATATTCGTTACTCCTCTCTTTCATAAATCGTGACTTTCTCATATCTTACGGAGTTCTGTAAAAGGACTCCTCAAATTTCACTATCGTCCATTTTATCAGAAAAACTCTATTCCGTAAAGCGGTCTTTGTAATTTCCTTCCACACCTGCAAGTTTTTTCGCCTTGTATTCAGCGTAGCAGTGATTATCAATTGCCTCACGGATCTCTGTCATCATCGTGTTGTAGAAGTAGAGGTTGTGCAATACACACAGTCTCATACCAAGCATCTCTTTTGCTTTGAGAAGATGACGGATGTAAGCTCTGCTGTAGGAACGGCAGGCCGGACACTGACAGCCCTCTTCGATCGGGCGCATGTCCTTGGCGAAACGCTCGTTAAACAGATTTAACTTACCGAAGTTTGTGTATACATGACCGTGACGGCCGTTTCTTGTCGGATATACACAGTCAAAGAAATCAACACCGCGGTCTACTGCTTCCAGAATGTTTGCCGGAGTACCAACACCCATCAGGTATGTCGGTTTGTTCTCCGGAAGATACGGTACAACCACATCTAAGATACGGTACATCTCTTCGTGGCTCTCACCAACTGCAAGTCCGCCAACTGCATAGCCGTCAAGATCCATCTCAGAGATCTTCTTTGCATGCTCGATACGGATATCTTCAAATGTACCACCCTGGTTGATACCGAATAACATCTGCTTCGGGTTTACAGTATCCGGTAAGGAATTGAGACGATCCATCTCTACCTTACAGCGCTCCAGCCAGCGAGTTGTTCTCGCTACGGAGTTCTCCATGTACTCTCTTGTACACGGATGCGGTGCACATTCATCGAATGCCATCGCGATCGTAGAACCGAGATTGGACTGGATCTGCATACTCTCTTCCGGACCCATGAAGATCTTGCGACCGTCAATGTGGGAGCTGAAGTATACGCCTTCTTCTTTGATCTTGCGCATACCTGCCAGAGAGAATACCTGGAATCCGCCGGAATCTGTCAGGATCGGACGATCCCAGTTCATGAACTTGTGAAGTCCGCCAACTTCTTTGATCAATTTATCACCGGTACGAACGTGTAAGTGGTAAGTATTGGAAAGCTCTACCTGTGTTCCGATCTGTCTCAGATCGTCGGTAGATACAGCACCTTTGATCGCTGCAACTGTACCAACGTTCATAAATACCGGAGTCTGGATGGTGCCGTGAACAGTCTCTACGGTTGCTCTTTTAGCACGTCCATCTTTTGTCTGAATCTGATATTTCATTTTCATGGTCATATCTTTATGGTCTCCACTCTTCCTCTTCTTCTTTTGCAAGTTCGAACTTCTGGTTCTTGCTCATCACATAGAACATTGCGCCTGTCAGTAATACGGAAGAATATGTTCCGCAGAGAATACCTGCCATAAGCGGAAGTGCAAACTCACGGATGGAGGATACACCCATTACATACAGGAGTAATACCATCACGAAAGTTGTTAAGGAAGTATTGATACTTCTTGTAAATGTCTCTGTAACACTTAAGTTGATTACCTGTTTCAGGTCTGTTACCAGCATGCCATGAGCTTTCTGTTCTAACTGGATGTGCTCACGGATACGGTCAAAGATAACGATTGTAGCGTTGATAGAGTAACCAACGATTGTAAGCAGGCAGGCGATCGCTGTGGAGCCCATGGACCACTTCGCGATTGCGTAACATGCAATAACAATGCCAACGTCATGTACAAGCGCTAATACCGCACTTGCAGCGAAACTGATGTTTTTGAATCGTACCCAGATGTAGATCAGCATACATACTGTCGCGATCGCTGTCGCAACGATTGCATCGTTCTTCATCTCGTTACTAATCGCACCGGAGATACTCTCTGCCACGATCTTATTCTCATCGACACCGAAGTTCTCTACAAGAGCTGCATCGAGAGCCTGACGCTCTTCTACATCAAGAGTTCTTGTCTTGATGATAACTTCTGTTGTGCCTGCTACCTTCTGAGTCTGTGTATCTGCACTGTTTGTGATGCTCTCAACAACCGGAACAACTTCTGTGGAGATACGTTCTAAGGACATCTCTTCGTTAAATGTAACGTTTGTGGATGTACCGCCCTTGAAATCAAGACCATAGTTAAATGCACCGCCGATGGAACCTTTGTTCATTACCATCGCTGCAATACCTACTGCAAGCAGTACACCGGAGATTGTAAACCAGAGCGGTTTCTTTCCAAGGAAATTGATCGCCGGTTTTTCTTTTCTTACACCGTAGAATTTCGCATCTGCAAATCCTGCCTCGTAAAGTGCATTCAGAGCAAACTTTGTAACAAAGAGTGCTGTGAACATGGAAAGTACGATACCAAGAGCAAGTGTTGTCGCAAAGCCCTTAACAGTACCGGAACCTTTTATAAACAGAACGGCTGCCGCAATAAGAGTTGTGATATTACCATCTACAATCGCAGACAGAGCCTTCTGGAAACCTGTCTTGATCGCAGATTTAACAGTCTTACCTACACCGATCTCCTCTTTAATACGTGTGAAGATGATAACGTTCGCGTCTACCGCCATACCAATAGAAAGGATGATACCTGCGATACCCGGAAGAGTTAATGTAATCTCAAACGCTGCAAGTAAGATAATGATCAGGCCTGTATAAATTGCAAGAGCGAGAGTCGCAGCCATACCCGGAATACGGTATACTGCGATCATAAATACGCAAACTAATGCAATACCGATCGCTGCCGCCTTTAAGCTTGTTGCGATCGCTTCCTGACCGAGTTTTGCACCTACCACGTTGGAACGGAGTTCCTCAAGTTCAAGAGACAGAGAACCGATACGGATAGTAGAAGCAAGGATGGAAGCTTCCTCATAGGAGTCCATACCGGAAATGGTACACTGACCACCTGTGATCGGCTCGTTTACAACCGGATTGGAGTACATCACGCCATCGTAAACGATCGCGATCTGCTTACCAACGTTTGCTGTTGTAACGTCCGCAAACTTCTTAGTACCCTCTTCTGTAAACTGAAGACGTACAGTATATTCCATTGCACCTGTAGTCTGGTCTTTGTAAGTTGCCGCTTCGGCTGCTGCCACATCGGAACCTTCCAGAACTACATTCTGGTTCATATCATAGAATAAAAGAGAGCCCGGTTTTCCAAGTTCCTCGAGGACTTTGTTTGCATCGGATACACCCGGGATATCGATATTGATACGGTTTGTACCTTCCTGGTAAACCTCCGCCTCGGAGCTATAGTTCTGTACACGCTGCATCAGCTTGTACTGAGTATCAGACATGTCTTCTGCACTCGGCTCATCGATTTTTGTCTTGTAAGTGATGCTGACACCACCCGCAAGGTCCAGGCCAAGCTTAATGCCGCCTTCCTGGTACATAGTCGCGCCATTTTCATCTGTAACCAGCTTACTCTTTTCGAGAGTTCCGGCTGCAAAGAATGTACATACCGCGATTACAATAAGAAGACCAAGAAGACAAAGTATGCCTTTTCCTGTGTTATTTTTCTTCTGATTCATCTGGATTCCTTCTTTCAAATTTTGCAAATTTGCTAAAAATTATATCATAGAAAAAACCATTAAGCAATAGGGATAATTTCCTGCTTTACCGAATAACATCCAATAAATACA
>JAFYOD010000239.1 GCA_017556515.1 Lachnospiraceae bacterium | reverse complement strand
CAGAACTCCGGAGCTTCGTTACCTTCGTGAACATAACCACATACTGTACAAACAAATTTTTTCATAATAATAATCTCCTTTTCAAACTTTATTTTTAATAACGATAATGATTACTGATTTCTATGTCCTTATATTATCACATGGATTTTCATTTGTCAATAAAAAATAGGAATAATTCTTATTTTCTTTTATTGTTGTTAACTTTCTAATTTGGACTCCATGCAATGGTTGCATTCTCCGTAGAAGAAGAGTGCGTGGGTCTCAGCATGTCCCGGCATTTCTTCTGTGAAGAAGTCACTGGTGCTGCGTACCATGCTGACCGGGAGATCGATGATCTTTCCGCAGGTTCGGCAAACGAAATGGTAATGCTGATCCGTTGTAAAGTCGAAATGCTCTGAGCCGTCACCACAGGTGAACTTAATGATCTCACCCAGCTCAACGAGAAGGTTGAGGTTTCTGTAAACGGTGCCTAAACTGATATTCGGGAATTCTTCACGAATGGAAAGGTAAAGGGCATCGGCTGTCGGATGATCTGTACGGTTCATCAGGCAATTCTTAATGGATTCGCGCTGTCGACTGTACTTTAAGGTTCTCATTCCTGTTTCTCTCCTTTCATTTTTATAATAACGATAATTGTTACTGTTATAATAGCAAAAAAACCAGAAACTGTCAATTGATATTTACAGAAAATTGTAAAATCACGTCGTTTTCGCATAAAAAAATAATTTAGCTTGAAAACGTGTTAAAGTTTCATTATACTAGTGCTTATTAGTGTGAATCCAAACAGCAAGAAATTTGAGGTGATTTTGATGTCAACCAGACAGATTCGCAATCTGGTAACGGAACTTTCAGCCAGATTATTTGATCGTGAATTTTTAAAAGCTGCAGGTATCAGTCGTAGAACCATGCAGGATTTATTTGATAGAGAGAAGTGGATGGCGGTTTTTGAGCAGGTATTTCCTGTGAAGAGGAGATTTTCCTGTGCAGAGATCTTGGAGATGTGCCGACCGGAGATCGATCAGCTTTGTGAGGAGCCGGAGGAGGGTTGGATGAAATTCACATACAAGTATGTGACTCATCTGTTATATCCGGATCCGGAATACACAAAGGCAGCGGAGCCATATGCTGCAGGTGCAATGCTGTTTCTGGATCGGATGCAGTTCTTCTTTGATGAAGAGCGCAAGGCTCTTCCGTTTGATCCGTTTGATGACTTTGCACTTCTGGAGAAAGAGGAGTATGAGCTTTGTGATCATGCAGAGGAGTACGATCACTTTGTCCGTAATTTCCGCGATCAGTATGTGTATGAGATGATGCGTTTGAACCGTGAGGCAACTCCGTTTGAAACACTTGGTCACATCGCAGGTGTGCATCATGTGGCTATGACGGTGGCAAAGGGCCTTCATAAGGCAGGTGTGCCGATCGATCTGGCACTGGCTTCCGGCGCTGCAGCCGGACATGATCTGGGTAAATTTGGCTGTAAGCCAAACGAACGTGTTCCGTATCTTCATTATTTTTATACAGCTCAGTGGTTTGATGCATTTCATATGGAGAGCATCGGACATATTGCAGCCAACCATTCCACATGGGATCTGGAATTGGACAATATCTCTGTAGAAAACCTGGTGTTGATCTACGCAGACTTCCGTGTAAAACAGGAACGCGATGAGCAGGGAAGAGAGATCACAAAGATCTATAGCCTAAAAGATTCCTTCGATGTCATTTTGTCAAAGCTGGACAATGTGGACGAAGCAAAGAAGAATCGCTATCGTGTTGTATATGCACGACTCCATGAGTTTGAGCGCTACATGCGTGCTCTCGGTGTGGATGTGGATCTGGACGGAAATCCGCCGGAGCCGGAAGTGGCGAAAAATATCGTGCTTCAGGATAAGGACCAGATCAATAAGTCTTTTGTGTTCTTTGGAATCGAGCACAATATTGACGTCATGCACCGCCTTGGAACCGAGCGCCAGTTCGGAAATATCTTAGAGGCAGCGCGAAGCGAGAAGGACTGGAAGAATGTTCGTGCGTATTTAAATATGTTCAACGAATATTCCATCCATTTAAATCATAAGCAGAAACGTCAGACCCTGACGTTCTTATACGAGCTTCTTTTAAATAAAGAAGGAGATATCCGCAGACAGGCTGCAACGTTGATGGGTAAGATCTTTGCAGATTTCAATGCAGGATATCGAAAAGAACTTCCGAAAGGAATGACAGATCCGGACGAAAAGACTCTGCTGGAACTCTGGGAAGAAACCCTGGAGCAGCTGGTGTGTCCGGATTATCGACTGACGATCCAGCAGAAACACAGGATCCAGATTTCTCTTAAGTTCCTAATGACAGCTGCAATGGAACGCAGCGCAGAGAACCTTCGCCAAAAGTTCTTCGACATTTTTATGAAATGGTTTGAATGTGTGAGGGATCTGGACGAGGATTCCATTTTCTACTTATTGGATACTGTTTTCACTATGCCTTTAGAGCTTTGTGCAAAGGACGGCCGACTGGAAACGTTGGTAGATTTTGTACTGGCTCAGATGAAATATCCGAGTGAGAAGGTTCGTATTGCAGCAATCCGAGTGCTGAAAGTTCTGACAGGAGCTATCAAAGCAGATCACCCGTGCTATGCAAGAGTTTGTGAGGCTGCGAAAACTTTGGATCCGGACTCCATCACCATGTTGTTCTTGCAGTACCGTATCTTTACCAATCTGCGTATGGACACAAAAGAACAGCGCAGAATGTTATACGAAAATGATGTAGTCAGCGATATTTTCCTGGAGAATCTAAAATCTGCGACACCGTGGATCATCAAGGCAGTCAATATCAAGCTTTTGGCTGACCAGGTGGATCATGGAAGAAGAGAACATCTGCTTCATATTTGTTCTCATTTCTCCAACCTGATCAAGGTCAGCGAGCAGGTTGGTGTGCGTCACGACGCCGGCCGGGCATTGCTGAGACTGGCGCATCTTCTTTCTACTGATCAGAGAAATGAGATCGCTGTAGAATTGTTAAAAGGTCTGGAAGTGGGAGAGTACGAGGTTTCCAAGTATATTCCGGAGTACCTGGGTGAATTTGCCCTTTGGTTACCGCCGGAGCAGCTGGATGACCTGATCCAGCGACTCCACACATTGCTTGCAAACGGCAATGAGCGAGTGGTTTCTGTTGCTCTGGACACTCTCGGTGTACTGTTGGAGTGCTATTCCAGATATCCGGTTCGATTCGAAGAGAAGGAAGGCGTTGCCCAGAACCGTAAGATCAAGCTGATGGGACTGATCCTCGGATGTCTGGCAAATTATCGTGAACAGGTTCGCCAGGAGGCCATGCTGGTTATCGGTCAGCATGTATTTGGATCCGAACGAATGGCAGAGTGGGATAAAAATGATCTCTTCTCTCTGTGCTCCAAGAAGCTTCTCTTCTTATTAAATGAAAACAAAGGCGGAGAGCTGAGCCTGTATTACCGCGCAGCCCTGTCTTCTCATATTTACCGTTTCATGTCCCGATACCAGCTGTTCAGCGGAAGCGTGGGACTGAAAGGCCGCTACAAGATCGCATTCTTCCCGGGCACCTTTGACCCGTTTACCTTGTCCCACAAGGAAATCGCCCGCAAGATCCGCGAACTTGGCTATACCGTGTATCTGGCTGTGGATGAATTTTCCTGGTCCAAGAAAACACAGCCGCATTTGATCCGCCGTCAGATCGTAAATATGTCTGTGGCAGACGAATTTTATGTACATTTATTCCCGGACGATATGCCGATCAACATCGCAAGTCCGAATGACCTGAAAAAATTAAAAGAAACATTCCCGAACATGGATGTATACATGGTAGTGGGTTCTGACGTGATCAATAATGCAAGTTCTTATAAGAAAGAACCGTGCGAACATTCCATTCACAGCATGAACCATATCGTGTTCCGCCGTGCAGGTCAGGAGCATCCGGAGAATCTGTATGAGGGAATTACCGGAGATATTGTTGAGTTAGAGCTTCCGGCTGATCTGGAGCACATCAGCTCCACGAGGATCCGTGAAAATATCGACCACAACCGCGATATTTCCAACCTGATCGATCCGATCGTGCAGGAATTTATTTATCACAACGGCCTTTATCTTCGTGAACCGGAGTTCAAGCCGATCATCCGTGCTAAGGCCATCGGATTTGACAATGACACGGCAGAGAATGCAGAACTTCTTGCAGAGCTGGAGCAGACCGTTTTGGCAGGAAATCCGGACGGAAACGCGATCCTTTCCGGGATCCGCCGCAACAAGGAGCAGCTGCTTGTTCTGCGCAATTCTGCAGAAAGTGACCGTCCGGTCGGATTTGTAAGCTATAAAGATCTTCGTTCCGAAGAATTATTTGGAGTCCTCCGCAATATGGAACTGGCTAATGCAGTTCGCAGAAAGACCAGCCGAGAGGCGCTTTTGATCACAGGTATTTTTACTTGTGAAAATGGTATCCATGACGGAGAGGCGATCCGGGATGCTGCACAGCTGTTGTTGGTCGAGGCGATCGCACAGGCGCTGGCGAAGAACTATAGCTACAGCTTGTATGTGGCTGAGCGAGGCATCACATCAAAAGAAGTGGTCTTTGCCTTAGAGCGTCAGGGATTTATCCGTCCGGATATCGCGGAAGACCATGAAAAACGAACCATTTACTGTGTGGATATGCATGAGCCTCTGATGCTCCTGCACAATTTAGAAACAACGATCAAAGAGCCGTTTGCAAGCAGTCCTTTGATCTTAGAGCAGATTGAAAAGAACCATGAGAGACTGCAGCTGGCACTGACCAGACTGTATCCGGGAAATCTGGTGATTTCCCTGTCTTCCGGAGTGATGCACCACAGACTGGTAGACCGTATCACCGCCTTGAATGGTGTACCGAAGGAGCCGTTAGTCCCGAGAAAACTTGGTGATGACATGTGTGTTCCGTTCGGTAAGATCCTCCGTGGCAAGGTAGTTCCGAATACGGTTACGAAGACCCTGCATACCGACAAGGTTTATGAGCCGGATCTGAAATCCTATACCATTGAACCCTTCCCGTTCTACTCTCCGCTGGAGAGCCAGATCAAGATGATCAAGTCCTTCGAGCGTCCGGTAATCCTGGTGGATGACCTGGTGCACAAGGCAGACCGTCTGCAGGCGCTGGTTCCGAGCTTACGTGAAGCTGAGATCCCGGTCAAGAAGGTTGTGGTTGGTGTGATTTCCGGATATGGACGCGACCTGATGCAGAGCTTTGGCCTTCCGGTTGAGGCGATCTATTCTATGCCAAACCTTCGTCAGTGGTTCGTAGAATCCACATTGTATCCGTTTATCGGTGGCGATACCGTACGCCGTGATGAATTT
>JAFYOD010000238.1 GCA_017556515.1 Lachnospiraceae bacterium | reverse complement strand
GTATATGCCTCCATATCAAAGAATGCCGATTCTTCCTCTTCCCAAATGGCATTCCGATAATACTCTGCTGACTCCTCAATTTCATCCAAGTCCTCAAAATCTAAAGCATCCTGAAGTTCTCCGATATATGTAAGAAAAATATTCAATCGATTTCGGATAGGATGACTGCGATCCTGTAAAATTGCATACGCAGTTTCACGGGCCTTCATCAAAACTTCGATCACTTCCGGATCATCAGACTCCAGACCTTCGGATGTTTCATTTGGTTCCTCACACATGCAAAAATCGGCTTTTTCAGGACTTTCCAGCACTAGTTTGGCTGCAGCCTCACAGCACAAACCAACCCCAGTCTCTATCATATCATCGTACCACTCGTAATATCTCGGATGTTCTCGACAAATATCGCAAAGAGAATCCTCCCCCAGTTCAATGATCAGATCACACAGATTATCTTTATTTAAAAATGGACAGCGTTCCTCTTTTCCTTGCAAGATAAAGTGACCTTCTTCCCAGTCAATGCACTGTTTCAGCCGTTCTCCGATTTCTCCTTTTACACTGCGATATGTGTCCTGACGCTCTCCGTCAACATCAATCTCCCAGCCGATGCAGCAGCTGTCACTGCATGCACCTGCAATGCACTGAAAGCGGTCATAGTAATCTGGTTTACGGATCTTCATGCTCGACATCCCCCATTCCCATACGGCCGCGGCCGGTACCTATTCCCAACATCTCATCATATTCTTCCCAGGAGATATAGCGTCCGCCCATCGTAGCGAGATGATCGGTTCGAAACTGGCAGTCAATAAATAAAATTCCGCGATCTTTCACATATTCAGAAAATGCGATCAATGCTGTTTTCGATCCGTTCGCTTTATCTGAAAACATGCTCTCTCCAAAGAAACATTTTCCAATGGCTACACCATAAAATCCACCGGCTAATTCTCCATCTTCAAAGGCCTCGATGCTCAGGGCAAACCCTTTTTTAAAAAGCTCATAATAAGCATCTTCGATCTCGTCAGAAATCCAGGTTCCTTCTTTATCTTCACGTTTTGCCCTGCATCTGCGAACCGTATCCATAAAATCACGGTTGATTGCCAATGAAATTTTATGTTTCTTAAAATATTTCTTCATCGACTTGGAGACATGGATCTCATTTGGAAATATCACAAAACGCTCTTTCGGACACCACCACAAGATTTCCTCGTCCGGATTGTACCATGGAAAAATACCATGAGCATATGCCAGAAGCAGGCGCTCCACAGACAAGTCTCCGCCAACTGCCAGCAGTCCGTCCGGTTCCGCCAATAATGGATTTGGAAACGTGATCTCTTCTTTATTTAAAAGATAAACTCCCATTTCCTGTCACCTCACTAGTTTTTATCTTCTCGTTTTCTTTTTGAGTTTCTTTTCGCGGCAGCTTTTTCAACGACAAATGTTTCGCCATCGCATCCGAGTGTACAGATACCGCCCTTCTTCAAGCTGCCAAAAAGCAGTTCATCCACCAGAAGCGGTTTGATCTCACTTCCAATGATACGTTCCATTTCGCGTGCACCATACTCTGCACTTGTTCCCTTTTTCGCAAGTAATCGTTTCGCTTCCTCACGAACCTCAAACTGAACGTTTTTCTGCATCAGCATATCGCCAAGTTCATTCAGTTTTTTCTCCGCGATCATTGATGCCATCGCCTCATCCATTGGATTGAACACAACAATACGATTCAAACGATTTCTAAATTCCGGCTGAAAGGTCTTTTTCACTTCTTCCATGATCACATCTGCTTTCACATCTCGATCACCAAATCCAATTCCGGATTTGCCAACACGGCTTGCTCCTGCGTTGGAAGTCATGATGATCACGACGTTTCTGAAGTCAGCTTTTCTTCCCTGGTTGTCCGTTAATGTTGCGTAATCCATCACCTGCAGCAAGATATTATAAATATCCGGGTGAGCCTTTTCGATTTCATCAAGCAGCAGCACTGCATGTGGCTGTTTTCGGATTTTTTCTGTCAGCAATCCGCCTTCCTCATAACCAACATATCCGGCTGGAGCACCGATCAGTTTTGCAACCGCATGTTTCTCTTCATACTCACTCATATCAAAACGGATCAGTTCAATTCCAAGTTCTTCTGCAAGTGTTTTCGCGATTTCTGTCTTACCAACACCGGTCGGTCCCACAAACAAAAGGCTTGCCAAAGGTTTTCCCTGGGCCAAGAGTCCGGCTCTGGAGAATTTGATCGCATTGACAACCTGGTCGATCGCCTCTTTCTGACCAAAGATACGACCTGCAATACGTTTCTCCAGCCCTGCCAGTTTCTCCATCTCGTCGCTTTCCACCACCTGCTTCGGAATCTGACACGTCTTGGATAAGATCTCATCAATCAATTCTTTTGAAACACTCTGCGTTTTCTGGTCCAGCGGATGCAGACGACGATAAGCTCCTGCCTCATCGATCAGGTCGATCGCTTTATCCGGAAGGAAACGCTCGTTAATATAACGGTCACTCATTCGCACCGCATAATCCAGAACGCCTTTTCCGTATTTTACACCATGGTAAGATTCATAATGTTTCTTCAAACCGGTCAGGATTTCCACTGCCTCATCCAGCCCCGGTTCCTTGATCTCCACATTCTGGAAACGTCTTACCAAACTTTTACTCTTCTCAAAATGCTTTTTATACTCTTCATATGTGGTTGCACCAATGAAACGCACGCGTCCTTCTGCCAAATACGGTTTCAGCATATTGGAAACATCCAGACTTCCTCCGTTTACTGCACCTGCTCCGACGATGTTATGGATCTCATCAATATAAACGATCGGTTTCTCTTCGGTGCAGATACCATCCATGATCATGCGGAATCGTTTTTCAAAGTCACCACGATACTGGGTACCTGCCAGTAAACTTCCCATATCCAGCGCATAGATCTTTGCGCCCTTTAACGGTTCCGGAACTTTTTCCTCGTTGAGGAGCTTGGCCAATCCATATACAATCGCAGTTTTTCCGACACCCGGTTCGCCCAAATGAAGCGGATTATTTTTTTCTTTCCTGCAAAGGATCTGCATGGTGCGTTCCAGTTCTTCCTCGCGTCCGATCAATGGATTCACATCATCCAGAGTATCATTTAAGCAAGTCACATAATTTTTCCAACGGCCCTGACGCTGACCCTCTGCTTCTTGGTCATCCGGCCCATTCATACCACATTCAGCATCACCCGGCACCTCGTCAAACATACCGGATTCTTCGCGTTTACTTCTCTTGGCTCTTTTCTTATCGAGCTTTGCCTTCGCCTCCGCAGCCAGTTCGTCATAAATCATGGTCAGTTCCTGAAGCAGTTCAATTTTACACACTCCCTGAACTTCCATATAATACACAGCATAGCTCTCTTCCAGTGAAAAGAAACCATTCACAAGGTGAGTCAGTTCGATCACACCTTTTCCACTGTTCTCCGCAGTTTCCTGTGCCTGGAACATGATCGTTTCAAAGCCTTCTGTCATAAGCGGCTGAACGATTTCTTCCATCACTTCGATATTATCGTTCAAATATCCCTTCAGATTATCCTTCAGTTGTTCGATCTCGCCTCCGCAATTTTCAAATGCTTCACGGAATGTGCGACATCCCGCGATCATGTAAAGTAATAATTCCGGAGTGATATATTCATAACATTCCTTCGCAGCAACTGCAAAAGTTCCATTTAACACATCTGCAACTTCTTTCGTTACTCGCATGCTTTATACCTCCCTGATACTTAAGCGGAACGGATATCCCTCTTCCGCTGCCAATGCCGCAGCCGTTCTCTGTTTGGAAATCGCCACATCATAAGAATAACTTCCTACAGCTGCTTCTCCCTCTCGATGAACTTTCATCATTAAAACATTGGCTTCTGCTTCATTTTTATGAAAAATACTCATCAGGATATCAACCACAAAATCCATCGGAGTATAGTCGTCATTATGCATGATCACCTGATAGCGCTTCGGCTCTCGAATTCGTGATCTGGTCTTTTCACTTGTCTCTCCACGTACTGCCATTATTCATCCCTTTTTCTATTGTAATGTTGTCGTATTAATCAACGCATTCTCTACAAGTATACTCGATTTTTGTGTAAAAAAACAGTACCAATCTTCAACTGCTTTTTGTTGCTTTTAAAAACCTCGTCTAGTATAATGAAACAAGAAATTAATTAAACATAGGGAGAATATTTTTATGCAGTTTAATCAGGAACGTGTTTTAGAAAGACTCTTTAAGATGATCAAGATCGACAGTGTAACAAAACATGAAGGCAATATGACAGATTTCCTTCAGAAATACTTTGAAGATCTTGGATATGAAGTATACCGTGACGAAGCCGGTAAAGCAATTGGCGGAGACCATGCAGGAAACCTTCTTCTTCATATTCCGGGAACCATTGAAGGTGAAGCTATTTGTCTCAATGCACACCAGGATACTGTTGAACCGGGTATCGGTATTGAGCCGATCTTTGAAAACGGCATCGTAAAAAGCGCAGGCAATACAATCCTTGCAGCCGATGACAAATCCGGTATCGCTATGATGATGGAGATCCATGATGTACTGAAAGAAACAGGAATCCCGCACAGAGACCTCTGGTTCCTCTTCACGATCGCAGAGGAAAATGGTCTTCTTGGTTCCAAAAACTTTGATTATACAAAACTTCCGGCAAAAAACATCTTAGCACTTGATGCAGCCGGATACCTTGGCGATATGCTGATCTCCGGTGCAGGTAAGGATGATCTCAAGGCAACTTTCCACGGTAAAATGGCTCACGGCGGTATTGAACCGGAAAAAGGAATCAGCTCCATCGCTATGGTTGCCAATGCCATCGATCGTGTAAAATTCGGCCGTATTGATCCGGAGACAACTTCCAACCTCGGTATCATCGAAGGCGGTATCGCAAACAATATCGTATGTGACAAAGCATCCTTCACATGCGAAGTTCGCTCCCATTCCGCTAGCCAGATCACAGAGCAGATCGAACTGATCAAACAGGCCTGCTACGATGCAGCTGCTCAGTTCGGCGGTACTGTTGACGTTGAAGTGGATCATTTCTGCCCGCCGCACAAACCGGACCTTGAAGGATATCTTACTAAAACAATGCACAAGGCCCTCGAGTTAGAAGGCATCACTCCGGTATACAAAGTAAGCAACGGAGCCGGCGACGCAAACATCTTCTCCGGTCACGGTTTCAACTGCACAAACATCACAACCGGTATGTTTGCAGTTCACACAACCGATGAATACCTGGATATGGCAGTATTTGCTCAGGCGTTCAACGTTGTATGGAGAATCATCACAGACGATTTAAACTAATCATTTAGAAATACATAAAAAGCCATCGATGATGTTCGAATTTGTTCAATCAAAACATCGTCGATGGCTTTTTCTATTCTCATGTATTATCTCTGTACACGCGCTCCGGCTCCGCCCATGATCGCTTCTACTTCCTTCTTGGATGCCATGGTTGTATCACCCGGAGTTGTCATCGCAAGTGCACCATGGGCTGCACCATAGTTTACTGCAATCTCCGCATCGCCTGTTGTCATAAGACCGTAAATGAGACCGGATGCGAAGGAGTCTCCTCCTCCTACGCGATCCATGATCTCAAGATTCTTATAATCTTTCGCCTTGTAAATTTCACCGCCAGCCCAGCAAAGAGCACTCCAGTCATTCACTGTCGCGGATTTTACTTCTCGAAGTGTTGTCGCAACTGCCTTGAAATTCGGATATGTTTCAACGGCTTTATTGATCATCTTCTTGTAACCTTCCACATTCAGTTCCTTCAGATTCTCATCATTTCCCTCAATCTCAAATCCAAGACAAGCAGTAAAGTCTTCTTCATTTCCGATCATAACATCCACGTACTTGGCAATTTCTTTATTTACTTCCTGTGCCTTCGCCAGACCACCAATACCGCTCCACATGGATGGACGGTAATTCAGATCATAAGATACGATCGTTCCATACTTCTTCGCAGTCTTGATCGCAGCAAGAATAGTCTCGCAGGACTGTTCAGATAATGCGGCATAGATTCCACCCGTATGCAGCCAGCGCACACCAAGTGTTCCAAAAATGTATTCAAAATCAAAGTCTTCCGGAGTTGCTTTGGAAATAGCAGTATTCGCACGATCAGAGCAGCCAACCGCACCGCGAATGCCAAATCCGCGCTCTGTAAAATTTAGACCGTTTCGACAGACTCTGCCAATACCATCTGTCTTCATCCACTTGATCAGAGATGTATCAACACCGCCCTGAAGAATGAAATCTTCCATCAACATACCGATCTCATTGTCTGCGAAAGCAGTGATAACTGCTGTCTTAAGACCAAAACATCTTCTAAGACCACGGACAACATTATACTCTCCGCCACCTTCCCAGGCACGGAAACTGCGAGCTGTACGGATCCTGCCCTCGCCCGGATCGAGACGAAGCATGATCTCTCCCAATGATACCGCATCATATGTACATTCATTGGCTGGTTTTAAATTTAAGTTCATCCTATATCCTCCCGAATCCATCATCTTATTCATGGAATGTGAGCAGTTCTGCCACATCTTTTCTCTTCGGTGCTTTCGGTTCCTCGTCCGGATATCCGATGGATACTAATGCAACTACCACCTCATTCTCCGGAATGTGCAACAATTCTGCCACTTTCTCCGCATCGAAAATACCCATGATCACGCTGCCAACACCATACTCATGTGCAGCAAGACAAAGGGTCTGTGTTGCGATACCAGTATCGAACATCAGCCAGGAATCACCTTTCTTAGTGGTGAAAGAACCATCTTTTTCAACACCACTTCTTCCTTTTACCGCTGTGATCGCGATAACCTGCGGCGCCTGCTCGATCGTTCCTGTGTTATAGGAAAAACCAAGTGTATGTTCTCTTGCAATTGTTGTTTTAACCACCGGATCATCAAACACATGATAGCGTGTCACCTGAGTATTCTTCCAAGACGGCGCATAAGCTGCATGAGCAATGATATTTTCGATCACGTCATGCGGAACTTTTGTGTCTTTAAACTTACGAATGCTGCGTCTATTTTTAATTACTTCTAATGTATTCATTGATTTACTCCTCTTCTCATTTAAATAAATAACTTCTATCATTATACATCAAATTTTCCGTTTCTGCATCCGCTACTGACTAATTCTTGTAACTTGTTTCATTCTTTGATATATTTATTATTCCCGAAACTTGAAACAGCCGTTAAGGTTGACGGTGTCGTAAACGACAACCACTATCCGGAGAAATTTACAGATATCATTC
>JAFYOD010000237.1 GCA_017556515.1 Lachnospiraceae bacterium | reverse complement strand
GTCCGTGTAGCATTGTCGCTCGCTTTATGATATACTTCTATCGTAATAAGAAAGGATTTTGATTATGAATCAGAAAGTTTTAAAAACATTAGAATATTACAAGATCATAGAGAAACTGACCGAATACGCAGCCTCTGAGCCGGGCAAAAAACTTTGCCGTGAGCTGGAACCGTCTGCGGATTTTGATGAGATCGTCCAGAACCAGACGGAAACTGCTGATGCGGTAAACCGTGTGCGTATGAAAGGAAACCTCTCTTTTGCAGGTGTTCATGATGTACGCGATTCTTTAAAGCGCCTGGAAATCGGAAGTTCTTTGAGCATTCACGAGCTTCTTTCCATCAGCTCTCTTCTCACATGTGCAAACCGTGCCAAAGCTTACGGACGTCATGCAGAGAATACGGAGCTTCCGGATGATTCTCTGGATGGCATGTTCCGCGCGCTGGAGCCGCTGACTCCGATCAATAGTGAGATCACTCGCTGTATCATCTCCGAAGAGGAGGTGGCAGACGATGCCAGCCCAGGTCTTCGCCAGGTTCGCCGTCAGATGAAAGTTATCGCAGACCGGGTGCATACACAGCTGAACTCCATCTTAAACTCCAGCAGAAATATGCTGCAAGATGCCGTGATCACCATGCGTGACGGCCGTTACTGCCTCCCGGTCAAAGCCGAGTATCGAAGCCAGTTTAACGGTATGATCCACGACCAGTCCTCCACCGGTTCTACATTATTTATGGAACCGATGGCGATCATTAAACTGAACAATGAAATGCGTGAACTGGAGATCAAGGAACAGAAAGAGATCGAGATCATCCTCGCTTCCCTGAGCCTGGATCTGGCTCCGTACATTGAGCAGATCACCATGAACTATGAGCTTCTTGCAAAACTGGATTTTATTTTTGCAAAAGCCGCTCTTGCAAAGCACTATAACTGTTCCATGCCGAAGTTTAACAAACGCGGCTATATCAATATCAAGGATGGCCGTCATCCGCTTCTGGATCCGAAGAAAGTTGTTCCGATCAATGTTTATCTCGGAAAAGACTTTGATCTTCTGATCGTGACAGGTCCGAATACCGGCGGTAAAACGGTTTCCTTAAAGACCGTTGGTCTGTTTACTCTGATGGGCCAGGCCGGCCTTCAGATCCCGGCATTCGATGGTTCTGAACTGGCTGTGTTTGAAGAAGTATTTGCGGACATTGGTGACGAGCAGAGCATTGAGCAGAGCTTAAGTACCTTCTCCGCTCACATGACCAACATTGTAAATATCCTGGATAAAGCAGACAGCAATTCTCTGTGTCTGTTCGATGAGCTTTGTGCAGGTACCGATCCGACGGAAGGTGCTGCGATCGCCATTGCGATCTTATCCTTCCTCCACAATATGAAATGCCGCACCATGGCAACCACTCACTACAGTGAGCTGAAAGTATTTGCCCTGACAACCAACGGTGTTGAAAACGCATGTTGTGAATTCAACGTAGAAACCCTGAGCCCGACTTACCGTCTCCTGATCGGTATCCCGGGTAAGAGTAACGCCTTTGCGATTTCCAAGAAACTGGGACTCGCAGAGTACATCATTGACGATGCGAAGGGTCGCCTGGAATCCAACGACGAGCAGTTTGAAGATCTTCTCGCAAATCTGGAAGCCAGCCGCGTGACCATCGAGCGTGAACGCGCAGAGATCGCAGAGTACAAATCCGAGATCGCACGCTTAAAGAAGAGCCTCGAGCAAAAAGAGGACCGTCTCGACGAGCGTAAAGAAAAGATCATCCGCAACGCCAACGAAGAAGCTCAGAAAATCCTCCGTGAAGCGAAAGAAACTGCGGACCAGACTATTAAGCAGATCAATAAACTGGCACAGGGTGCAGGTTCCGGTAAAGGTAAAGAACTGGAAGCAGAACGTACCAAGATCCGTGAAAAGTTGGATAAGGTCGATAAAAACTTAAGCCTTAAAAACGAAAAAGGTCCGAAGAAGATGATCTCTCCGAAGAAGATCAAGATCGGAGACGGCGTAAAAGTTCTCTCCATGAACCTGAAAGGTACTGTAAGTACTCTTCCGGATGCCAACGGAAATCTCTTCGTACAGATGGGTATCATGCGCTCCCGCGTGAATATCAAAGATCTGGAAATGCTGGCTGAGCAGGAAGTTTCCGGACCGGGCCTTGAAAACCTGAAACGTACAAACAATACCGGCAGCGGTAAGATCAAGATGTCCAAGTCCTTCTCCGTATCTCCGGAGGTTAACCTGATCGGTATGACGGTAGACGAAGCGATCCCGGTGCTGGATAAATATCTGGACGATGCATATCTGGCGCATCTTCCGAACTGCCGCGTGGTACACGGCCGCGGAACCGGTGCATTAAAGGCCGGCGTCCACAAACACTTAAAGAAGTTAAAATATGTAAAGGAGTTCCGTCTGGGCGACTTTGGTGAAGGTGACACAGGCGTAACGATCGTAACATTCAAGTAAAGGAGGAGTTCCATATGGTTGATAAGCAGAGAATCCTGATCGTAGACGACGATGCCAATATCGCGGAACTGATCTCTCTTTATCTGATGAAAGAATGCTATGAAACACGAATCGTCGGAGATGGCGAATCTGCGCTCCGCGAGTTCCCGGAATTTAAACCGAATCTGGTCCTTTTGGACCTGATGCTCCCGGGAATCGACGGGTACCAGGTCTGCCGTGAACTGCGCATTTCCTCCCAGGTTCCGATCATCATGCTCTCCGCAAAAGGTGAGATTTTTGACAAGGTTCTTGGTCTGGAATTGGGTGCTGATGACTATATGATCAAACCGTTTGATTCCAAGGAACTGGTTGCCCGTGTAAAAGCGGTTCTCCGCCGCTATCAGGCAGCTCCGGCTCCGACTCCGTCTGCTCCGAAACAGCAGGGTGAGTTCGTGGAATATCCGGATCTGGTTGTAAACCTGACCAATTACTCCGTTCTTTACAAAGATCATTCCGTAGATATGCCGCCAAAGGAACTGGAACTTCTCTATTTCCTGGCAGCATCTCCAAACCAGGTATTCACCAGAGAACAGCTTCTGGATCACATCTGGGGCTACGAGTACATTGGCGATACCAGAACGGTTGACGTACATATCAAACGTCTCCGTGAAAAGATCAAAGACAACGATCACTGGTCCCTGGCAACGGTCTGGGGTATCGGTTATAAATTTGAGGTCAAACGATGACAAAATCTCTTTACAGTAAATTCATCCTTGGATATTTGCTGTTCGGACTTTTAGGATTCATCATCATTGCGACCTTTTCTTCCCATGTCACTGAGCTGTATCTGGTCGAAGAAATGGCCAACACCATGTACGATGAAGCCAACCTTCTGGCCTCCACATACAGCGATATCTATCAAGGAAAAAATGTCAGTCTGACAACAGCAAAACCACAGCTGGATGCTGTTGCCACTTATTTAAAAACACAAGTATGGGTAGTCGACAACCGAGGTATGGTCATCGCAGAGACCGCTCCGGAAGCGCATGTAGGAATGCTGATC
>JAFYOD010000236.1 GCA_017556515.1 Lachnospiraceae bacterium | reverse complement strand
GCACAGTGGTCTGGATTTTTGGAGTTTCCGTGTATGGGATGTAAAGGAAACAAGTGAGAACAGCATCACATTTTTCTTACATAGTCCGGATGGAGACCAGGGATTTCCGGGCAATGTGGATGTGACAGTAACGTACACATTAACAGAGGAGAATGGCATTGTGATCGATTATCATGCAACAACAGATGCAGATACTCCGATCAACATGACAAACCATACATACTTCAATTTGAACGGTCATGACAGCGGAAATGTGCGAGAGCAAGTGCTTTGGATTGATTCCAATTGTTATACAAGAACGGATGCAGAGCTGATCCCGACCGGAGAACTGACTTCGGTAGAGGGTACTCCGATGGATTTCCGTGTTGCAAAGAGCATTGGACAGGACTTGGATGAAGATTATGAAGCGTTGATCATTGCAAGGGGCTATGATCATAACTGGGCTCTTGATAATGATGGAGAGTTTAAGAAGATTGCAGAATTAAAGTCTCATGAGAGTGGGATCGCCATGGAAATCTACACCGATCTGCCGGGCATTCAGGCTTACACAGCCAACTATGTAGAAAATGAAACCGGTAAAAACGGAGCTGTTTATCAGAAGTTCCAGGGTGTTACATTTGAGACTCAGTATTATCCGGACTCTGTGAATCACAAAAATTTCAAATCTTGTATTTGTAAGAAAGACGATGAATACAGAACAAGAACAGAGTATAAGTTCTTTATTTGTGCTGAGTAGTAGGGGGAACGTATGGACAGTTTTATGAAAATGCTTTCCACACAGGCATTGATGTTGGTTTACATGCTTGTGGGATATTATTGTAACAAGAAAAAGATTTTTGATAAGGCAACGGAAATTAAACTGACAGATTTTGTTCTTCAGATCACGATGCCGTGTATGGTGTTCAATTCCTTCAATATGAAACTGACGATGGAATTTGTGAAGGAGGCTTCTTTCTGCTTGGCATTATCCTTTGCGATCTGTGGAACAGCTTGGCTGCTGGGTAAGTTTGTATACAACCGCTATCCAAGTGATAAGAAGAGCATTCTTCAGTATGCAACATTGGTTAACAACTGTGGATTCCTGGGACTTCCGATCGTGTCCTCGATCCTTGGTGAGGAAGGTCTGGTGCTGGCTGCGATCTTTATTATTCCGAACAGAATCTTCATGTGGACTGCAGGAATCTCCATTTTCAGCAAAGAATCCGGAAACAAGGGAAAAGCACTGTTGAAGGTTCTGATGAATCCGTGTATGATCGCAGTTTACCTGGGTATGCTTCAGGCAGCGATCCAGCTTCCGATCCCGGAATTTTTACAGAAGTCTTTAACAGGTCTCGGAAACTGTACAACTCCGATTTCCATGCTGTTGATCGGCAGTATGCTGACTGCCCTGACTCTGGATTCCTTTAAAGATTGGAGTATTGTTTACTACGGATTTATTCGACTTGCAGTACTTCCAATCTTTGCATTGGTATTTATGAAAGCTCTTGGAGCAAATGATATTCTGGTAGCGTGTGGTGTGATCCTCACAGCAATGCCGGCAGGAAGCACAGCTGCTCTGATGGCGCAGAAATATGGTGCGGATGCAGTATATGGAACAAAGATCGTTCTTACAAGCGTATTGCTTTCCATGATCTCCATTCCGCTTATTACATTACTGGTATAATTATCTAAGAAAGGTTCTCTG
>JAFYOD010000235.1 GCA_017556515.1 Lachnospiraceae bacterium | reverse complement strand
TTCGATCTGTGAATAGTCGGCATCCAAGAAAATATATCCATCCTTTGGAACAAATACTTTACGGATCTCTCTGCCAAGTTCCATACGAACCGGAATATTCTGCAGGTTCGGTTCTGTACTGGAAAGTCTTCCGGTCGCTGTGATCGTCTGATTGAACTTGCTGTGAATCCTTCCATCCGGGCCGATATAGGAACCAAGACCTTCCGCATAGGTAGAATTCAATTTTGTATACTGGCGATATTCCAGGATCTTTTGGATCACCGGATAATCCGGTGCCAGTTTCTCCAGCACATCAGCCGCAGTAGAATAACCGGTCTTTGTTTTCTTACCGCCTTTGATCTGCATTTTTTCAAATAATACTTCGCCTAACTGTTTCGGAGAGTTGATATTAAACTCACATTCCGTCATATCCCAGATCTCGCGTTCCAGAACCACGATTTTCTCTTTTAATTTCTCCCCATAGGATTTCAGTTCTTCTTTACGAACTGCGATACCTTCTTCTTCCATATGATAGAGCGCATAGATCAACGGAAGTTCCATGGAAAGATATAACTCTTTCATCTCTTCCGCAGCCAGTCGTTCCATCAATGGTTTGCCAGCCATATAGGCCACATGGCTAATGTAGCCGGCGCAAGTCTGGAATGATTTTTCATCATTTTCCCACGCAGACATAAATGTATGCTTTTTCAGAAGCTCTGCTTTTCCCGGGACTGTTAATCCCAGGTAATCTCTTGCGAGATCATCGTAATCATAGCTGTCTTTTAACGGATTTAATAAATACGCTGCAACACCTGCATCGTATACCAATGTCTCGTAACTCAAATTCATAAACGGAAGCTGGCTCTTGAGATCAAGAACCCAGACATTTCCATTTTTGCATAGTTGTTCCAGCTGATCTGCAAGATAATCTCCGGTTAAAAATCCAACTGCCGGAAGCACATGGCTGATTTCCTCACTAAAACAAAGTGCAAGTCCGGAAACAGTACCATGATCGATCAACAACTGCGCACCGACACGATCCGCCTTCTTTGCCTTTGAAAACAGTTTATCCGCTTCGATCAGATCAGTCACGATCGTAAACTCGTGCTGTTTTGCTTCTTCGCCTTTTACATGCGCACCAAATTTTGCCAACATGGATTTAAACTCCATGCGACTCATAAACTCATATGCCTCTTTCGTATATAAATCTCCGATTTTTGCATCTTCCGGACAAAACTCGATCGGCGCTTCAATACAGATTTTTGCAAGCTTATAAGAAATATCTGCCAGCTCTTTATTTTCCTCAAGAGACTTCTTCGCACGCGGCGGTTTTACTTCTTCCAGATGATCATAAACACCCGATACACTTCCAAACTGAAGGATCAGGTTTGTCGCTGTCTTTTCACCAACAGACGGTACTCCAGGGATATTATCCGATGTATCACCCATCAATGCTTTTACATCGATAAACTGCTGCGGAGTTACCTGATATTCACGAACCACATCTTCCGGATAATAATTGTGTACCTCTGTTGTTCCACGACTTGTTTTCGGGATGCTGATCTTAATATGAGTATCAGATAACTGTAACAGATCGCGGTCGCCCGATACGATCGTTACTTCATATCCATCTGCTTGTGCACGTTTTGCAACTGTACCAAGTACATCATCCGCTTCATAGCCCTCTTTTGTCAGGATCGGAACTCCCATCGCACCAAGAACTTCCTTCATAAGCGGAACCTGCTCATGGAGTTCCTGAGGCATCGGTTTTCTTGTTCCCTTATACTCATCATACATAACATGACGGAAGGTCGGTGCTTTTAGATCGAATGCAACTGCAAGATACTGCGGCTTCTCTTCATCTAAAAGCTTAAATAAAATATTTAAAAAGCCATATACGGCATTTGTGTGAAGTCCTTCGGAGTTTGTCAGATTCGGAACACCGTAAAATGCACGATTCAAGATACTGTGTCCGTCTATCAAAACCAGTTTTTCCATATTTTCACCTACTTCATATTAAAAGAATAAAAATCCTGTCTGATGCCAGATGCGAAGCTGTAACAGGATCATCACCAAAAGGGCCATAGACGATAATGTTCCGATCGCATATTTCGTTATCTGCATTGTGAAAAAACGCTGAAGGCGAAATGCCGAGCTTTCCAGTTTTCTTTGCAGATCACCAACAATATCATAAACCGTATCATCTTGATCAAGCTTCCTGAGACCTACATCCACCATATAGTGAATCTCCAGTTCCTCCATACAGTTGTCGCAGTCTTCCACATGCTCTAAAAAATCATCCAGCTCATCGATCGTAAGCTCATCTTTAATATAAGGAACTACTAACTTCTCAACTTCCCTGCAATTCATGGAACACGCTCCTTCCTGCATCTATTAGCATCTATCATTAGGATATAATAATCTAGGTTACATCATACAACAATTCGAAGGCAATTTCAACTGATAAAGCATAAAATCAAAAAACCACAGTCCGATCGCCCGGACTGTGGTAAATGTTCTTATAAATATGTAATTAGATCTGTGCGAAGCCCATCTCAAGGTCAGCGATGATATCTTCAACGTTCTCAAGACCTACGGAAAGACGAATAAGACCCTCCGGGATACCAGCTGCTGCTAACTCTTCGGAAGAATACGGAGAGTGAGTCATGGAAGCCGGATGCTCGATTAATGTCTCAGCGTCACCAAGGGATACTGCAAGTGTGCAGAGCTCTAAGCTATCGCAAAGTTTCTGTCCAGCTGCTTTACCGCCTTTAACCTCGAAGGAGATCATGCCACCGAAGCCGCTCATCTGCTTCTTAGCTACTTCGTGGTTCGGATGGGACTCAAGACCCGGGAAGTAAACTTTCTCTACCTTCTCGTTAGCTACGAGCCACTCAGCAACTTTAACTGCACTTGCGCAGTGTCTCTGAACACGAAGCTCTAATGTCTTAAGACCTCTGAGGATTAAGAATGCTTCCTGCGGACCAAGTACAGCACCTGTCATGTCTTTAAGACCGAACAGACGTACCTGAGTCATAAGCTCAACTGTACCAACTGCAAGACCTGCGATAACGTCGCCGTGACCGTTTAAGTACTTTGTTGCAGAGTGAACAACAACGTCTGCACCTAACTCGATCGGTCTCTGAAGGTACGGAGTTGCGAATGTGTTATCGCAAACTACTTTGATATCAGCGTTGTAGGAGTGTGCGATCTCAGCTACTGCTGCGATGTCAGCGATCTTGAGGTTCGGGTTAGCCGGTGTCTCAAGATATACCATAACAGTGTTCGGTTTCAGAGCCGCTTTAACTGCTTCTAAATCAGCTGTGTCAACGAAGGAAACCTCAACACCGTAACGTGTCATACCATGCTCTAATAAAGCATGTGTACAGCCGTAAAGTGTACCGTCAGCGATGATGTGTGCGCCAGCGCGGCAGATTGTCCACATAACAGAAGAGATTGCACCCATACCGGAGGAGAAAGCTACAGCAGCTTCACCACCCTCAAGAGCAGCTACTTTTCTCTCAAGAAGATCTGTTGTCGGGTTGCCGAGACGGGAATAGATATGTCCAGCTTCTTTCAGCGCGAAGCGGTTACCACCCTGCTCACAGTTATCGAATACGAATGTAGAAGACTGATAGATCGGTGTTGTTAAAACGCCATACGGATTTTTTTCAAGTACACCAGCGTGAATGGCTTTTGTTGCAAAGCCCATGTTCTTGTTTTCCATTTTGAAAACTCCTTTCGTAATTTCCCCACTAAATTAAAACGCAACTCATTTTGCGCCCTATATACTCTACCATATATTAGTAGAAAAAGCAACAAAAAAACGCCAAAATCCTCTTTCGAGAACTCTGACGTTTTCTATGCCGGCAGCGAGACTCGAACTCGCACGAAGTCACCCCCGTCAGATTTTGAGTCTGATGCGTCTGCCATTCCGCCATGCCGGCAGGTTTTACAACCGATATGTAGTTTAACACAACTCATTTAATTTTGCAAGTTATTTTTTCTCACAATCCAAATGGCTGTCGAACCATGTCGCGTCTGATAAGGTATCGACCGAAAATAAAAAAAGGCATGAACCAAAGTCCATGCCTTGAATTTTCCAAATAAGGATCGGTGATTTATAATGCAACCAGAACCATATCTTTTGCAATTTCCGGAAGCTCTTCGCTGTCTTTGGAAACGCTTAATACAAAGTTTACGTTGTACTTTGCACTAATCTGCTCAAGATCAGCAAGTGTAGCTGTGAGGTCTTCACCCTCAAGAGCAGCTAACTTAACAAAGCTATCAAGATACATAACTTCGAGATCGTGGTCCTGGGAAATAATTCCACAGATGAAACCGATGAAGCCTTCAGCGTTATGTACCGGGTACTCTGCTACGTTGATAAGACGGATCTTATTGCTGAGTTCGTACATGTGCTTTGCGCTCTTATCTAAGTAAACGATAGAACCCTTTGCTTCTTTAACAGCTGTATTAGCCATATCTAATAAATATTTTGTTTTGCCTTTACCCTTTTTTCCTGCGATGATCTGAACCATAATGATCTCCTCCTTGAATTTATATAATTTGTATAAAAAGTCACTTTTGGCATGTTTTGATTATAGTCTATTTGCTCAAAAATTGCAACGATTTATTTGTCAATTTTCGAAATAATCTCTGACATATCATCATATAAGGTGTTTCTGTTAGCAGATTTCATGATAACTGATGCAAATTCACGTCCATCTTCTGTTCTGCTTCCCATGATCAGGCAATATCCTGCCGCCTGAGTCGTTCCTGTCTTTCCGCCGAACACAGTCAAACCTTCCGGAGTTTCCCTCATACCGTTCATGTAATAATTTCCTACTCCCCATGTAGCATTCAGCGGATTTCCGTTTGAATCAACATAGTTGGCATTATATGCATGCGCTCCGATGATCGTGCGAAACATATCATATTTTAATGCTTCGTGAAACATCAGATACAGATCATATGCGGTTGTATAATGTTCCGGATCAGTCAATCCGTTTGCATTCACAAAATGTGTTCCGGTCGCACCGATCCGATGGGCTTCCTGATTCATCATTGCCACAAATCCGTCGATCGAACCACCGACATGGACTGCAATTGCATTGGCTGCATCATTTCCTGAAGGGATCATCAAGCCATAAAGCAGATCCTTCAGACTAATTACGTCGCCCGGTTTAACACCCGCCATAGAAGAACCGGATTCCGTAATGATCGCATCCTTTGTTACAGTAACAAGATCATCAAGATTTCCATATTTTAATGCAACGATCGCTGTCATGATCTTTGTTGTGCTTGCAGGATTCATTCGCTTATACGCGGATTGTTCATACACAACCTCTTGACCGCCAATCTCAAATACGGCTGCTGCTTCTGCTTTCAGATTTGCTCCGAGATCATCATTGCCGGTTGCCACACTGATATCATCTGCAAAAGGACGTGAAAAACCGTCTGATCCGATTTGTTCAAATTGAACCAGGCGATTTTCTAATTTATATTCGTTTTGTAACGATACCTTTTTCTGACAGCCACATAATACAAATGTAGTAACCAGAAGCATGAATAGAATGCGGTATCTTATTTGAACATTTCTCTCCATTCTAAATCTCCACGGTCTAAAGCTTTCACTAATAATTCTGCTGTAGCCAGGTTGGTCGCCAGCGGAACATTGTGCGTGTCACAAAGCTGTACCGCTTTGTTAACATCCGGCTCATGAGATTTCGGTGCAAGCGGATCACGAAGAAAGATCACCAGATCGATGTCATTGTTTTCGATCTGCGCACCCATCTGCTGCTCCCCACCAAGATGTCCCGGAAGGTATTTGTGAACAGTCAGATTGGTCACTTCTTCAATCAGCTTACCAGTTGTTCCGGTCGCATAAAGACGGTGCTTACACAAAATTCCCTTGTAAGCAATGCAGAAGTTCTGCATTAATTTTTTCTTGGAGTCATGGGCAATAAGACCTACATTCATAATGTTTCCTCCTTAAAATTCCAGTTTACTTGGCTGAAGTCCGACATTTAACACAATGCCTACTCCTATATATAGGCTTACCAGTGAGCTAACACCGTAACTGATAAACGGCAACGGAAGTCCGGTGTTGGGAAATACACCTGTCGCTACTGCAATATTGGTAAAAGCCTGGAATCCCACAAGAGCTGCCATTCCGGTACAGATCAGTTTACCGGACAGATCTCTTGCTTTTCCGGCCATCCGCAGGCATTCGTAAATAAACCACAGATATAAAAGCAAGACTGCCATACAGCCGACAAATCCAAGCTCCTCTCCAATAATGGAGAAAATAAAGTCCGTATGCTCTTCTGATAAGAAGTTTCCATTTTTAACAGAAATAGCAGTATCGTTAAATAGTCCCTTGCCATATAACTGACCGGAACCAATGGCCATTTCTGAGTTTTTCTGCTGCAGATCAAGGTCTGCATATTTTTCCGGATTAATAAATGCCAAGATTCGATTTACCTGATATGGACGTAAAAACGGTACCATATTATGTTGTGCCAGATAAATCGTGAGTACAAGGCCCGGAACACCAACCGACAAAGCACCAATGATCCACTTATAGCTGATACCGGCAATATAGATCAGGCAAAGAATAAATACCATGATCACAATGCTGGTCGACAGATCCGGCTGCTTCATGATCAAAAGCAGCGGAGCTGCTGCTAAACCGGCTGTGATAATCAAAATCACCGGCTGGTCGATCCTTTCCTGATTCTTTTGCAAGAACCAGGAAAAGAAGACGATCAGACCGATCTTTACAAATTCAGATGGCTGTAATCGTCCTAAAACCGGAATTTCGATCCAACGCTGGGATCCGGTACCGGCGCCTCCAAGCTGTCCCATGACAATTACTGCCGCTAAGATACCAATGCATATGAAATAGACCAGTACACTGAATCTTAACACAAATCGATAGCTGATCAGAGAAAGAATGATCGCGATCATCAATCCGCCAAACAAACCGATCAACTGTCTGTTAATGTACGAACGGTCTCCGCCGACTGCACTATTGATGACCATCAATCCGATGCCATTTAACGCCAGTACAGAAAGCAGAAGCTTAAAATTAAAATCTCTAAAATTGTATTCAGAAAGCATTTCTAACAAATCCCCTTGGTAAGCATAACACGAACCGGAACACTGACGTAAAGAACCGGGATTTTTTCATTGCATCCCTTCTCTTCCATTTGTGTGATCTTGATCTCTAATCCGGCTGTATCAATTTCCATGTATTTTGAAATGGCTTTTATCATATCGTCTTTGATCATTTCAAGAATCTCTGCGGTACACCCAATGCGGTCTGCGATCAGTACCAGCTGCAGTCGTTTTTTTGCTATCGTACCGGAGTTCTTTTTTGTCAGGAATTCGATGAGACGAAACAACAACTATGCTCGTTTTAATCGTCCCGAAAATCTTGCAAAAAAACTGCGTCTTTTCTCCATATCCACAAGCGGCACCTCCTGACCAAATACACGTTTGCAGATATTAAGATAAGCTTGTCCGGAAGGAACATTCATACCGGCTAAGGGTTCTCCCTGATTGGTTGAGATCACGATTTCCTCATCATCAGGAATCGCTCCGATCAGCGGAATCCCCAGTATGTCAGTCACATCTTCGATCGACATCATATCGCCTCGACGGACCATATCCATACGCACGCGATTTACGATCAAATCGATCTTCGTAATCCCTTCGGTTTCTAGCAAACCGATAATACGGTCTGCATCACGGATTGCTGAAACTTCCGGTGTCGTCACCACAAACGCACGATCAGCGCCTGCTATGGCATTCTTAAACCCTTGTTCGATCCCGGCCGGACAGTCTAAAAGTACATAGTCAAATTCTTCTCTCAAGTCGTCGACCAGCTTCTGCATCTGTCCGGGCGTTACCGCAGACTTGTCCTTTGTCTGGGCCGACGGAAGTAAAAACAGGTTCGGATATCTTTTGTCTTTTATAAGGGCTTGCTTCATACGACAATTCCCCTCCACCACGTCTACAAGATTGTAGACGATCCGGTTTTCCAGTCCCATGACCACGTCCAGGTTCCGAAGACCAATATCTGTGTCGATCAGAACAACTTTGGCACCCATCATGGCAAGACCGGTTCCGACATTCGCAGAGGTTGTCGTCTTGCCTACACCCCCTTTACCGGATGTAACAACGATGACTTCGCTCATAAGAATATCCTCCTGTATTCAGTTGTATTTTGCAAATTTGCATGAGCCGTTCTCACGACTCCATCAGTTCTATTTTACATGAAAAGCCGATTTTTTTCCAGTGCTAAATAAAATTTAACGAACTAAAAAAATTCTTTTTTATCGGTTCCGAACAAATTCGTCCACTTTCTACGAGAATCATCATCGGTCCCCTTCCCAGAACTTTTCCACTCTTCGCTTTCTGGAAATTCATGTCGGAAATCTTTACCTGATCCGGCGCCATTTCAAAAGCCACGACCACAGCATTGATATTTCCCGCTGCACCGGCATTGACAGTACCGTGCAGACTGCCAAGAATGATCACATTTCCTTTGGCAGTCACACGAGCTCCTTTTTCCACATCTCCGATGATGACAATGCCGGCTTCTGATTCCAGAACATCGCCTGAACGGAGTGTGCCTTTATAAAATTGTCCCGTCGCGGAAGATAATTCCATAAGTTTTTCATTCAGCGCCTTTTCACATCGTTCAATTCGCTTTGCATCTGAATCGATCAAGCACAAAATTTCAATGTCGGAACTTTCCGTGATCGTATTGATAATCTGAAGTTCTTCTTTTGCAGTAAGTATTCTTCCTTCCAGAGTCAGTGTCATTTGTGCACTTCCCCAGAATCTGGCAGTTTCTCTAAATTTCCTCTCCACTGCACGTATAAGTTCATCAAAAGAAACTTCCGGATCAAGAATGACTGTCATTCCGTACTTGTTTCCTTTGATTACAACTGCATTTCGCATGGAAGAAACTCCTTTCTACTATTAGTCACTAATCTCAACGTCAGAAACATTGAGCGCATGGTTATTCAGAATATAATCAAGATCTGTATAACCATAATAATAACGATATACATTCTTTGCCACAGTCGCAGCATTGGTTGATGTATATCCAAACGGAATGTTAACTGTTACAGCCACTTCCGGATTCTGATATGGTGCAAAGGAAACGAAGAATGCATGGTTTACCTTGTGACCATTCTTAACTTCCTCGGCTGTACCTGTCTTTCCTGCAATATCAATTTCCAGATCACTGAAAATCTTTCTTGCGGAACCGTCAGAGATAACTTTTCTCATACCACGCTGAACCGTTGTCCATGTGGAATTTGAGATTGCGATCTGCGAACGTACTTCAGGTGTGTAATCTTCTAAAACATTTCCCTGAGAATCTGTTCTCTTATCCAAGAGACTTAAGTTATAAACAGTACCGCGATTTGCCATCGCTGTAACATATCTGGCAAGCTGAACGTTGGAATAAGAGTTATTACCCTGACCAATGGAAGAAGCTTCCGGTTTTTCAGAAGTCATCTGCGGAGTTTTCTCCGAAATTTCAATACCGGATGTTTCATCAAGACCAAACATAGAAGCATATTTACGAATTACTTCAATGCCATGCTCCGGATCATAACTACCGTCACTTGCCATAGAGAATCGATGACCCATTTCTGCGAAGAACACGTTGCAGGAATTCATAATGCCGTGTTCCACATCCAGTGGACCATGCATACCAGGGTACACCCAGCACTTCAAATATGGAGAGATTTCCTGATACTGACCGACACAGTTAATCTTCTCACCAGGTGCAACTGCCCCCTCTTCCAAAGCTGCGACCGCAATGATCGGTTTAAATGTAGAACCTGGGGCCTTCTGAGCCTGTGTTGCATTATTATATAACGGAAGAGAAAGGTCATTGTTTAATTTATTGTAATATTCCGCATCCACACTTCCTGAGAATTTATTGTTATCATAACTCGGATATGTGACGAGTGCGCGTACTTCACCTGTGTTAACATCGGTAATAACACAGCTTGCAGAACATGGATCGAGTGCCAGCTGAGCCGGAGTAATCTCCATTTCAGAAATCTTTTTACGGATAAACTGGAATGCATGTTCGTCACCATTCTGCTCCAGAAGACGTACCTCATTCTCATCATATGCAAGAATATTCTGTGCATAAAGAGCCAGACAAAGTTCTTTTCCTGTTACGACCTGTTTATTGATTAGATATCGGTAGATCTTTTTCGCAAATGCAGTGTCGTTCTTCAGATCTTCCATTACATAATCGATAATAACCTGATAAATCTGATCTGCATCAGAATATCTGGATTCGATCGCCAGTTTTGTTGTATCGATCCAACTGTCTGCAATTCCGGCATAAATATAATCACGGAGACTGATCGTATCAGCCTTCCAGTTTTTATATGCATCAGATGTCTGATCAATCTTGGAAGTCTGTATAATACCATCACTCACAAGGAACGAATAAATGTACTGCATATATGCAAACATATCTTCCGGCAGATTGATCAGCTGTGTCGCCCGTTCATTCATTAATTCTGAACGGATCGCAGACGCTACATCTGTTCTGGCATTGTTATATTTCGCTGAAATATTTTTTTCAACCTGAGAAGCCTCCACTGACGAAAATGCTTTTACATCCAGTACGTTGTTATTGATCAACTGATAATATACATCTTTAATCGGTATCGGAAGGTTGGATGCTTTTTTGTAGTCAGCCTCTGTCAAGTCTCTGTTTACAAGCTTATCAGTAATAATACCGGCAAGCTGCTGCTCCAGAAGATGGTATACACCAATCTGCAGATCTCGATCGATCGTCAGATAGACATCATCACCTGCAACTGGGTTCTTCTGATCAACGATCTCAATAATACGGCCCTGGCTGTCTACATACATCGTTTGGGAGCCTTTCTGACCCTGAAGCTGTAGTTCCATGGATGATTCAATACCAATCTTACCAACCAGGTCTGTCAGATCATAATCCGGATTTACAGCCTTGAGTTCTTCCAGTTCATCATCCCACACCTTTCCTATATATCCGATAATCGGTGCAAAATACACGCTGTCATTGTATACACGGATTGTGGATTTATCGATCCCAACACCTTTTAATTCGGCAGAATTCTCCAGAATATCCGTCATCGTCTCCTTGCTGACATTGGCAGCAACCGTTGTTGACTCATATTTTCTGTACGCAGTAAATCCCATCGTGTAGCGGATATTAATGATGCCAAGTGCTTCCTCATCTGTAAGTTCGATCAGTTCTCCATTTGCATCTTTTAACTTGTCCAGACCATAGTATGAAACACGTTTTTCAAACATCTCTCTCGGGGTGATAGAAGAAGGATATTTCCCTTCCTCATCATCCAGATCTGCTGTGGATTTCAAGCCATAAAAATCGGCAATAAAACGTTTTCTGGAAGACTCGCTGGTAGTCGTATAAATCATCTTTCCATTCGAATCAAATCCAATGGAAAACTCTCCTTCCACAGCCTCTCCATGACGATATAAGATTCTTACAAGTTCTAAAAGCATTCGGTTTCTGTCATTACTTTTCGTATAATCACCGTTATCCTGGATGGTGACATTATAAGATAGTTCGTTGTATGCAAGAACATTTCCGTTTTTGTCGTAGATATTACCTCTGGTACTATCCAACTTGATCGTTTTCTCAGTCAATGCCATATAATCTTCCTGATAGGCTTCTCCTTCGACGATCTGAAGATTAAAAAGACGCACACCAAGAATCCCGAACAATCCGGTGAAGAATATGCTCAGGATGAATAATCTGGAAGCCAGAAGTTTCTTTATAAAGTCTTTAAAAATTTCCAGTAAATCGTTATACAATCGTCGTGTCTCTCCTTTTTTCCATCTCTTCCAGTTTACGGCTGATAAACAGGAATAATCGATAAACGATCAAAGTAGTTACAACGGTAAAAATAGTTTCCGGCAAGATAATATTTAGCAGATAATAGCCAAAGCTCAATCTTCCTCGAACTAAAAATCCAAATACATACAAATATAAATTATATGAAAATTCATTTAAGACACACAATACCAGTGGCAGTGTAATATAATCTTCATAGTAATATTTCGTACAGATTCCGTTCACATATCCCATCCAGATATAGAACAGAGTATAAAATCCCAATGCTCCTCCGGAAGACAGATCCAAAAGCAAACCTGCAACCAGACCATAACAGATACCGGAATTACTGCCTCTGATAAATCCAAATGAAAAGATAAGGATCAGGAGAAGATTCGGATATACTGCTAAAAAAGGGATCAATGGGAATACGCATGTCTGTACAATAAATGCAGCAATGATCAAAAACAGATTGATCCCTATTCGTTTGATATTATTATTCATTTATTTCAGGCCCCGCATCTTTTAAATCTGTGATCACCAGCACTTCCTGCAGACGGTCAAACTGTGCAACCGGGATTACATATCCGGATTTGGTAAGATTATCACTATAATCTACAGTAATATCAGTTGCATATCCGATTAAGATACCAGGAAGAAACTTTCCGCTGATATTGGATGTAACGATCATGTCTCCATCTTTGATATCATCGTCTTTTTCCATATAACCCAGATTTAATCTTCCTTCATTATATAACTTCAGATCTCCGGAAACAATACAGGTATCTCCGGACTGCTGTGCCATGGCACTGACTTCACTGGAATCATCGATGATAGAACGTACTGTCGCATAGTTCGCACCTACGTCAGTAACAATTCCGACCAGTCCGCCTCCTGCAATGACATTCATATTTTCTTTGATGCCGTCATTGGATCCTTTGTCAATTCGGAACACAGAAAACCAGGAGCTGGTATCTTTTGCAATGATCCTTGCTCCGACTTTGTTGTACTGCATATACTGCGTGTCTAATTCATAAAGCTTTCTGAGGCGTTCCAGTTCCAGCTGCTCCGCACGAAGTCTGGTATTTTCCTCTGTCAGTTCATCCACGCGTGACTGTAAACGCTCGTTCTCTTCCAACGCAGTTTTTAACTCACGCATGTTACTGGCTTCTTTATAGATACTTCCGCCAACCGCATTGACTCCGGACTGGACCGGTACAAGTACGTAACCGACTGCACTTCTCAGCGGATTCAGCAAACTTCCTTTTAAAGAAGTAATACCTATCATACAGATACAAAATATAGATAAACCGATCAAAAAATATCTGGTATTTTTCATAGTTATAATATTCCCCGTTCTTTCAGGCTCACATAGGTATTGTCACCTATAATGATATGATCTAGCAATGGGATCCCCATCAGTTTTCCGGCTTCAGCTACCCTGCTCGTAAACAGACAGTCATCATTGCTCGGTGTTGGGTCTCCGCTTGGGTGATTATGAAGAAGGATCACACAGGCTCCGCGATTCTTAAGAGCTTCAATGTAAATCTCTCTCGGCGTTGCAAGCGACGCATTGACGGTTCCTTTCGAAATGTCGATCTCCTTCATAAGAACATTCTTTGTATTCAAAATCAGCATCTTCAGAAATTCCTGCTCTTTGTGTCGCATTTCTTCCATAAAATACTCTGCGATCACAGCCGGATTTCTGCACACAAATTCACTGGTAACCTTCGCTGATTTCCAGATCCGTTTGGAAAGCTCTCCGATACACGATAATTGAATCGCCTTTACGGATCCTATTCCGCGAATCTCCTTATAATCTGCCAGTGAATGATGAAGAAGGCCGGGAAGTCCCGAAGGATTCCCCAGCTTCAATATCTCCTCAGCCAGATCCCTGGCTGATTTATCTTTTGTACCGGTCCGAAGGATCACAGCTAACAGTTCTGCATCCGACAGACTTTCTACACCATATTCCGACGCCTTCTCATACGGACGTTCCGACGCCGGCAATGTTTTCATGGTTTTTCCGTTGTTTCGATCATCTTTTTTGTAATTCATACTATCCCTGACCTTTCAGCTCTCCAAGTACCTTTTGTCAGGTGTCCATTTATTTACAATAATCGATACACAAGAATGGCGATGATCACGCCAATGATGCTCGCCATGGTAATTCGGATCGTAAGTCCGAATGTGATGACAAGAATACCAAAGTTCAGTACTAATGGATTATTAAGTCCGAACGCTTCTCCGTAATTGAGCCATCCGAATCCCGGAACGGATGATGCCATTTCACCAATAAATCCACCCAGCACGATTCCGGACAATAATAACAGTAACAGTGTCCAGGAACTCTTACTTCTCATGATAACAACACCTCTATTCTATCATGTTTCAAAATCGTTTACAACGCGTGCAAATCGATTTCACAATTTACTTACAGAGTGATCAGTCCTGCATCCAGTAATTTCTGTAAGGACATCAGGATACCAAGTTTTGCATGATACCAGGTAAGTCCACCCTGGAAATATACTGCATACGGCGGCTTGATCGGAGCATCTGCAGAAAGTTCAATGGAAGATCCCTGAACGAATGCACCGGCTGCCATGATAACATCAGAATCATAACCCGGCATTGCCCACGGTTCCGGTACTACATAGCTGTCAACCGGAGCTGCAGCCTGAATACCTTCACAGAATTTGATCACGCCTTCCGGTGTTCCGAAAGTAATCGCCTGAATAATGTCATGACGGCTCTCTGTGCTATTCGGAACTACAGCAAATCCAAGTTTTTCATAAACATTGGCTGCAAAGATCGCACCCTTTACTGCGCCGGCTACGACAGTCGGAGAAAGGAATAATCCCTGATATAAGGACTGGCTTACACCAAGTGTCGCACCTACTTCTTTACCAAGGCCTGGTGCTGTCAGACGATAGGCTGCACGTTCGATACAGTCTTTTCTTCCAACAATATATCCGCCGATCGGAGCAAGTCCGCCGCCCGGATTCTTGATGAGGGAACCAACAATCATATCTGCACCAACATCAGTCGGTTCGATCGTTTCTACGAACTCGCCATAGCAGTTATCAACCATACAGATCACATCCGGTTTAATTCCCTTGATAAATGCGATCAGCTCACCAATCTGCGTTACAGAGAGTGTCGGTCTTGTATCATAACCTTTGGATCTCTGGATCTCGATCAGTTTTGTCTTTTCATTGATGGCTTTTCTGATATTTTCATAGTCAAAACCGCCATTCGGAAGAAGATCCACCTGACGGTAAGAAATTCCGTACTCTTTTAAAGATCCGATAGAATCACGAATACCGATTACTTCCTCCAGTGTATCATATGGTTTTCCAACCGGAGAAAGGATCTCATCGCCCGGTCTCAGGTTGCCTGACATTGCCACAGTTAAAGCATGTGTACCGGAGATCAGCTGCGGGCGAACCAGCGCATCCTCTCCGTGAAATGCTTTTGCATATACTTCTTCTAACGTATCACGACCAAGGTCATTATATCCGTAACCGGTTGTCGCAGCAAAATGCACATCGCTAACCCGTGCTTCCTGCATTGCCTTGATTACCTTGATCTGGTTGTATTCCGCTGTTGCATCAATCTCAGCAAAGCGGTCTTTCAAAGATTCCTCTACTTCTTTTGCGTATTTCAGGACTGTCTCGGAAATTCCGAGCTGTCCATAGATCATAGACATATCCATGATTCTTTCTCCTATTCTATAATTCCACGTTTCTTCAGGTCATCCAGCATCCAATCCAGAACTTTTTCACGATCAAATGCAAATGTTTCCTGTGTCACCCATGTTACATCTTTTTCACGTTTAAACCAAGTCAGCTGACGTTTTGCAAAATGACGTGTGTCGCGCTTGATAATATAAACGGCTTCTTCCATGCTCAGATCACCATTCAAATAATCCAGAACTTCCTTATAGCCGAGTCCCTGCATGGAAACCATGTCTCTGGTGCAGCCCATGGCTTTCAGCTTTTTCACTTCTTCCTCAAGTCCTGCTTCCACCATTTTGTCGACGCGCAGATCAATTCGATCATACAAGGTTGCACGATCCATATTGAGGACATAATATGCAAAGTTGTAAGGAGACTTTTTCTGACGTTCTTCCTCATTATGTTCTGAGATCCTCTGTCCGGTCTTCTTATAGAACTCCAGTGCACGGATCACTCGTTTTACATTATTTGCATGGATCGCTTCTGCGGACGGCGGATCCACCTCGCGAAGCATGGCATGCAGAACCTCTGCTCCCTGCTCACTTGCAAGTGTCTCAAGTTGATGACGGTATTCCATATCTCCGTCATTATCCGTAAAATCGATATCATAAAGAAGTGCCTGAATATAAAATCCGGTTCCTCCTGCCACGATCGGAACATGACCATTAGCATAGATTTTCTCCATAGCGTCCTTCGCCATCTCCTGGAACGTAACCACATTAAATGCATCCTGCGGATCCAGGACATTGATCAGATGATGGGGAACTCCATCCATCTCTTCCACAGTCACCTTTGCAGATCCCACATCCATGTGACGGTATACCTGCATGGAATCCGCACTGATGATTTCTCCGCCGATTCGCTTTGCAAGCTCTACGGAAAGCGCTGTTTTTCCGGACGCAGTCGGTCCGGTCAATATAATCAAAGGCTGTTTCATTATACAATCCTCTTAAATTTCTTTTCCATTTCCTGTTTGCTCATGGAAATGATCGTCGGACGTCCGTGCGGGCAAGTGTATGGATTATCCAGACGCAGCAACTGATCGATCAGTTCATTAGCTTCACGATCCGTTAAACGGTGGTTTCCTTTTACCGCTGCCTTACAGGACATGGTTGCAATTCGATTATAAATGGTCTCTGAAGTCGTTCCCATGTTCTCTTCTGCCAGTCCGTCTAACATCTCTAACAAGAGCTCTTTCTTTGCAAGAGAGAACAGATTATCCGGAACGGCTCTTACTGCATACTCATTTCCGCCAAAATGTTCAATCTCAAATCCGATATCTGTAAACACCTTCATGTGACGTTTCAATAATTCTTCTTCCTGCATGGAAAGCGTCAGAATGATTGGCGGACTGATAAACTGAGAGGTATATTCTCGAGACTTCAGGGATGCAAAATTCTTTTCAAATAATACCTTTTCATGAGCCGCATGCTGGTCAATGATATATAAGTTGTCATTAAACTCCACAAGCCAGTAAGTATCAAACACCTGACCGATCAGACGGTGGCGGAATCTTGCCTTTTCTGATAACAAACGATTGTCAAACATCTCCATCTGTTTCGGCGGCTCGATTTTCTTCGAAGGTTCAATCTGCTTCGGAGGTTCGATTTTCTTCAGGAGCTCTGGCGTTTTCGGCTCTGCGACAGCCTTCTGAACCACCTTATCTTTCAGAAGCTTTTCTGTATCCTCATAGGAGTTTACCGGACGCACCATCGGCCTCTTCGGAGACTGTACATAAGTCGGTACGGTTGGCTTCGGTTTCTCCGGATACGGAGCCGGCGTCTCTCCGATTCCCATCGCAGCACGTCGTCTCACCTCAAACGGTTCCGGAACACTAGTCACTTCTTTCTCCGTTTTCTGAACTACGGTCTCCGGAACAAGCTTCTTAACTTCCTCCGGTCGCTCTTTTCCAAGTGTAACCTGAGGGATCAGTTCCTTTCCGCCAAGTGCATCTGCAACCGCCTGCTGGATCACACGATACATGGTCTCTCCGTCTTTAAAACGAAGTTCCATCTTCGACGGATGAACATTTACATCGATATATTCCGGCTCGATCTCGATATGAAGCATGGTGAACGGATATTTATGCTGCATCATATAGCTCTTATATCCATCTTCAATTGCTTTAGAGATCAAGGCACTCTTGATATATCTTCCGTTAATAAAATAATTCTCGAAATTTCGGTTTCCTCGTGCGATTACCGGTTTACCAATGAATCCATTCACACGTACAACCTCATGCTCGATTTTCAGAGGGATCAGATTCGCTGTGATCTCTCTTCCGTAAATTGTGTAGATAATGTCTTTCAGGTTGTGATTTCCTGATGTATGTAACTTATTCTGATTATTAACGATCAGACGGATGGAAATTTCCGGATGAGACAATGCGATCTTCTCTACCAGATCAGCCACATGGGCGCCTTCTGTCGCAGCTGTCTTCAAAAATTTCCTTCGTGCAGGTGTGTTGAAAAACAGATTTCTGGAAATGAATGTGGTTCCATCCGGAGCACCAACTTCTTCCAGTCCCTTTTCCACACCGCCTTCGATCTGATAACGAGAACCGGTCAGACTGTCAGCAGTCTTTGTGATCAGTTCTACCTGAGAAACTGCCGCGATACTGGACAATGCCTCACCTCGGAATCCGAGAGATGAAACTGTCAGCAAGTCTTCCGCAGATCGGATCTTACTGGTGGAATGACGCAAAAATGCTACCGGAAGTTCTTTTTTCGGAATTCCGCATCCATTATCCGTGATACGGATAAAACCGATTCCGCCTTCACGGATCTCGACTGTGATCGCAGTCGCACCCGCATCGATCGCATTTTCCATCAACTCTTTTACAACAGAAGCCGGTCGTTCTACAACCTCTCCGGCTGCGATCTGGTTGATCGTACTCTGGTCCAGTACCTGAATCGCCATATGACCTGTTCTCCTTTCTCAAATCTGATTTACCATCGATTCTTCAGTTTGGTCTGAAGTTTATAAAGCGTATTTAACGCATCGATCGGTGTCATGGTTGAAAGCTCCAGTTCACCGAGTTCTTTAATAATATCATCATCTTTTACCGTATCGAAAATGGATAACTGATTCAGATCCACCTCGTCCGGTTTTGCAACTGCTTTTCGCTGTGTCACATTGGCAGACATCTCTGCAATTTCTTTTGCATGAGCAGTAATATCTGCGCTGGACAGTTCTTCCACCAGTTCCTTCGCTCTGCGAATGACAGAATCCGGAACACCTGCCAGCTTAGCAACCTGAATACCATAACTCTTGTCTGCGCCGCCTTTTACGATCTTACGCAGGAATACAATGTCGTCTCCCTGTTCCTTAACGGCGATACAATAGTTGTTGACACCACTGATCGTACCTTCCAGTTCTGTTAATTCATGGTAATGAGTTGCAAATAATGTCTTTGCTCCGAGAAGCTTTGTATTGCTGATATGTTCGATCACAGCCCAGGCGATGGAAAGTCCATCGAAGGTACTGGTTCCGCGACCAATCTCATCCAGAACAAGAAGACTGTTCTTCGTTGCATTTCTGAGGATGTTGGCCACCTCAGTCATTTCCACCATGAAGGTACTCTGTCCGGATGCCAGATCGTCCGATGCACCGACTCTGGTGAAAATTCGGTCACAGATTCCGATATTGGCTTCATCTGCCGGAACAAAACAACCGATCTGTGCCATGAGTACGATCAACGCAGTCTGTCTCATATAGGTCGACTTACCAGCCATATTCGGACCGGTAATGACTGCAATTCGATTCTTTCCGTTGTCGAGATAGGTATCGTTGGATACAAACATATCATCGCGGATCATCTTCTCAACAACCGGATGTCTTCCGTTCTTGATATTGATGATTCCTTTTTCATTGATCTTTGGTTTTACATAGTTGTTACGCATAGCTACTGCTGAAAGGGATGTAAATACATCGATTCCCGCAATCGCTTTTGCTGTACTCTGAATACGAACCACTTCTGCAGCGATCGTATCTCGTACTTCGCAGAATAACTCATACTCTAAGGTATAAAGTCGGTCTTCTGCGCCCATGATCACGTCTTCCAGTTCTTTTAATCGATCTGTAGTATAACGCTCTGCATTGGTCAGCGTCTGCTTACGGATAAAGTAATCCGGAACCAGATCTTTAAAAGAATTGGTAACTTCAAAATAATATCCGAATACCTTATTGAACTTCACACGAAGATTTTTGATGCCTGTCTTGTCTCGCTCCTCTGCTTCCAAAGCAGCAAGCCATCCTTTACCTTCGGTCTTTGCATGACGGTACTTATCAGCCTCTTCACTATAGCCATCTTTGATCATATTACCCTCACGAACTGTGATCGGAGGTTCCTCAACGATGGAACGGTCGATCAGATCATGAAGATCTTCCAGCACATCCAAATCGTCATAAATGCCTTTTAACAGATCACAGGAAAACTCACTGAGAAGCTGTTTGATGTGCGGAAGCATCGCAAGAGAATTCTTAAATGCAAGAAGATCTCTCGGATTGGCTGTCTTGTAGCTGATGCGGCCAATCAGACGTTCCATATCATAGATCGCATTCAGATATTCACGAATCTCCTCACGGGAGATAAAATTCATATTTAACTCTTCGATCGCAGACTGACGTCTTTCAATCTCACTCTTGGAAACCAGCGGCTGCTCGATAAATGTACGGAGCATTCTGGC
>JAFYOD010000234.1 GCA_017556515.1 Lachnospiraceae bacterium | reverse complement strand
CGACGCTGTCGGTTTCACAGTTTCTTCCGGGATCAGCTGCATCACTTCGTTTACAATCTCCTGTGAAGCCTGTCCTGCTCGATAATCATCCCAAATATTATAACCTGTTAGAAAAAGGGCTGCCACGATCAGCAGCAACCCTATTCCTGTAAACAGATTTCCTTTTTTATCAGTACGTCTATTCTTATTCTTCATATTTATCACTTTCACGACTTCTGCGACGACCAAGTACCATCATCGCGATACCACCAATTACAAGAATCGGAACTGCCCACCACAGAGTACCTGTAGCCGGAAGTAATCCTAACGGAATTTCTAATTCATCAAATGCACCAAGAACACCAAACAGATCTTCATCACCTACGTCATCCACATCCATTGGTGGTGTCTCCTTTGGAGTATTCTTCGGTTTATTAGATGGACCATCATCATCCCTGCTCGGAATCGCTGTATAGTTGTTTTCAAACTTGATCTCTGCATACTTGGAATTAATGTCATCGATATACAGAAGAGTTGTAGACTCGAAACCGTTTCCGTTTTCTGCATTTGTCACATACACTCTCATCTGATATACAGTTCCATCGTATTCGCCTCTGGCATGATCACCGGCTTCCTGCTGGATCGTATAGTTGTAAATGCCAAGTTTCGGGAATGTAATCTCCGGGAACTCTGCAGTTGTACCAGATTTTACGGAAATTGTATAAGCACCGTCTACGCTTCCTTCCGGCATCGGACAAGCTGCATCAGCAGCATTCAATACGATATTCAGATCCTCTGCTGTACTCGGATAAGATCCCTTCTGTTCAATGGTAACCGGCAGTTTGATACTTGGATGTTCAGCCGCCACCACACTCATACAGAACATCTGAATGCTTAACATTGTCACCAACAATGCTGCAATACCACATCTAAACAATTTCTTCATATTTTTCGTCCTCCTATCTGCCAGAATGCGGTTTCATTATCGTCAAAACTATCGTTCTTGCATCTGTAAATTCTGTCGAACAAGTCGAGAAGATCAAGATCTGCTGCTCCCCATTCGTCTCTCTTAATTCTGCAATCTTATCTTTATTATAATACATCGCATTCTGCTCTGTAAAGTCGAGCAGTGTTTTTATATTAGACTTGTATTCCTGCGGCTCGAAAATCACATCTTCGGAAGCGCCAACAAGCAAACAAGCAAAGGTTTCTAAGTCATAAATTCGATCCGGTAAAATCAAAGAACCTTTCGTATTCTCATTGAAAAAGGTCTCGTCTTTATATTTGTCCAGATCACCAAACATCTCTCCGTCATCCATGTGATGACCATACAAGAGATTTACAAGATCATGAAACTCATGTTCATTTCGCGAATCCAGGTAAATACTACCTGCCAGTGCGAAGTTTCCATACACATCTCGGTTGATGTATGTCAGGTTCGTGTCTCCTTGTAAAACAGGAAAATCGATGTTGGTATTATCCAAGGTCACCCACGCACACACATCTTCATTGATCGCTAACAATTCTTCAAAGGAAGCTCCCGCATCCTCTTCTGCATCCACCGTTTTGGGCTTCAGCTTGATCATATCCGCCTGCACGTTCTGTGCTGCTGCGTATACCTGATTATTATCCCACAAAGCATATCCGGCGTAAAGACCAGAAACACAAAGTGATAAAATTACTACGAAATTCAGAAAGGAATTTGCAGCTTTCAGGATCCATCGTGCCATACACTGCACTCCCTTCTTACTGATTTAAAATGGGTGTGGCGGGCGGACACCCGTCCGCCACATCCTGATCGCTTACGCTATTTTAATTTTTGATTCGTGTTCTATGTACTTCGTTCAAAGTAATAATTAGAACAGCTCCTCTTCTTTACGTTTCTTGGAGATGAAGCCAAGGCCGCCGATGAATGTTAATGCAAGAGCCATGAGATACGGCATGTTGTCGAGGGAGATACCTGTATCAACTACAGCTCCTTTTGTATTTGTAATAGCTACTATATCTGTATCTGCAGT
>JAFYOD010000233.1 GCA_017556515.1 Lachnospiraceae bacterium | reverse complement strand
ATACTGTTCAGTTTTCAAGGTTCGTGTTGTCGTTTTTGCGACAGCCAGATTACTATATCATGGCGTTTCGCTTTTGTCAACAACTTTTTTAAAAAGTTTTTTCGAATCTCTCACGCTGTCTCAAAGGATGCTCTGTGTTTGACTCGAGTCGTTGATGTTCGCTCAACTAAGCTCGACATCGTCTCGCTAAGGTTCGCGAACGACCTCGCACTAAGTTCATGCTTCGCATTCACTAATTTGCTTTCGGCCTTTCAAGGACAAGGCATATCTTAGCACTACCTTCGACAAAAGTCAACACCTTTTTGTAGAAATTTTTCCAATTGTTTTAACTGCATATACAATTTGTAAGAAATAGTTTTTTATTGTACAAAGTGCACATCAAACTTGAGGCTGCTTTACCTCTAATAGCAAAGCAGCCTCTTCAATCTGTCTCTTCAATTATTATATATCATCCACAACAATGGTCGTATTACTTGCACTGTTCTACAAAGTATTTGAACATTGGCAGAGAATCTACACATTCAACCGGATTAGTTACTGCTCCGGACATGGATTCCGGATGCCACTGTACTGCCCAATACGGAAGAAGTTCATGTTCGATTGCTTCAACAATATCGTGTCCGCCGGCATCTGACCATGCTGTTGCTACAAATCCTGGTGCAAGTTCTTCGATTGCCTGATGATGATAGCTGTTGATCACCATACCGTTACCAAAGAGATGTCCAAGAATCGAAGCCTTTTCGATTTTCAATTCGTGATTTACGCCACCGGAATGATTTCCTCCTAATTCAGTCGGAATATCCTGGTACAGAGTACCGCCAAAATATGTATTCATTGTCTGTAATCCACGACAAATACCAAAAATCGGTTTACCTTTTTCAACAAATGCTTTCAGTAAAGCCCATTCTAACTCATCTCGTTTCGGATCTGTTACAACATTTTCAAACTTTTTCTCTTTTCCATAACGCTCCGGCTCTACATCTCTGCCGCCACTTAAAAGCAGGCCATCTGCAAGTTCTGCATATTCTTCCACACACTCCGGACTCAGTGCCATCATTGGAATACCACCGGCTTCTGTAATGCGTTCGTGATAGCTGTGATTTAACGCCCACTGCGGTTTTCCTGTAACAGAAAGACTAATTCCACCTGTAATTAAAATAATCGGTTTCATATTTTTCTCCTTTGCAGCATAATATCTAATCTTTAGTTTACCATAGAAGAATATAGACTCCAAGTAAAATATAGACAAACGGTACAATTACTTTTTTATATTTACCAATTGCATCTTCATACAAGGATGTTTTGGATGCTCTATACCCTATCCGGCACCAAATACCGGTCAAAATCACAAATACCAATATAAATATCACATACTGCCCTCCTTGAAATTCGGTAAACAGCGGTGTATATACTCCTATATTGTCAGCTCCATTGGCAATTGTTACAATCGCTACCTTCCATATCAGATTTATAGATACATGATCCTGCACACCATAATCTTCTTTTGTATCTTGATTTTCTTTATCAATGGCCTCTTTTACGCCCAAAACAATTGGAATGACTCCCAAATATCTCACATACTCTATCGGTATCTGTTTTAATCCCATGGAACCAATAACACTAAACAGTACCAGAATCGCAATACCAAGATATTTTCCCTGAACGATTTTTCGTATTGCCTTCGAATCATGTACAAGTGAGAAGAAAAAAGTATTTATGATCATATCATCTATATTGGTACCGATGTATGAGGCAATACTAATCATTATAGTTTCATGCATTTTAAAATCCTCATTTTTCCATGATCTAGTATCTCAGAATAGATTAGAGCGCATGACCGCCGGAAACTTTGATCACCTGGCCCGTAAGCATTCTTGCCTGATCACTGGCCAAAAACAAAATCGTTTCAGCAATATCTTCCGGCTGGATCAGTTCTCCCATCGGAATTAACGGAATGACTGCTTTTTCCAAATCTTCATCAATCCATCCGGTTTGCGTAGGACCTGGAGCAACACAGTTTACTGTAATTCCATACTTCGCCACTTCAAGCGCAATACTGCGTGTTAATGCCTCCAAAGTTGCCTTACTTGCACCATATGTTATCTGACCTGCAAAAATTTGTGAAGCATCCGTAGATAGATTAATAATTCTTCCATAGCTGCCTCGATGATTGATCAACTCTTTGATCATCATAATACTGCCACGAACATTCACAGCAAAAGTATCATCAATTACACCAGGTGTGATTTTTTCAATCGTATCATACCCGTTTTCATCATCTACGGCTGCATTATTAACCAAGATGTCAATTCTTCCGTATTTATTTATAATGTTAGAATAAATCGCTTTTACGGCATTTTCATCGGAAATATCACTTTCTAAGATTACATAATCTGCGTTCATTTCCATAAGTTTGCTTTCTACGATGTCTGCATTTCCGGCATTGGCCCCATAATATCGATCGATTCCATTTTTATCTGTCTTTCTCTCATCGAAGGGTCTCAAAATCTTCTTATAAATCAAAACCACTTTGGCTCCTTCACGAGCAAACGCAAGGGCTGTCATTGCCCCAATTCCCTGTGGATTATTCGCTCCGGTAATGATAGCAACCTTATCTTTTAAACCATAGTTGATCATACATGCTTCCTTTCCGAATTCATACATATTGCTATCTTTAATTCTAACATGCTCCGGTATTGTTTACAATGTAAAGAACCAGGAAGAGGAAAATCTACGTTTTCTGCAACGAAAAAAGACTCTTGATAACCAAGAGTCTTTAGCGAGCACGAGACGGGATTCGAAATTTACAAGTGTTTTTGAATATTGTAAAATAAGGAGCTTTAATGCCTTGCTATTTAAATGTCCCCATTTTGTCCCCAGTATCATTATAACAAAAGGAGTGTTTATATGCGAGTAGAAAAAGAAAACAAGAGACGTTTATGCGTTATGGTTTCTGATGTTATGGATAATCGTCTTGAATCGGATTCTGTAAAATATGGTATTTCAAAATCAGATATCATTCGTGTTGCATTAATTGATTATTATCGAAAAGTTGATAATAACGAATAAAAGGCATTCGCGTATGTCAAGTGGCAAATGAATGTTCCAGAACAAAGACGCGGAGCACCGCACTTTCGCTGCGAGCACAGGTTCGACGTGATCCTGAGGAAGGAACGCCCGAAGGCTCGGGGAGAACGAGCATCGCATCGACGGTGCGAGCGCACAAGTCTGTTCCGGAACATTCATGAGACGCCGTAGGGCAACACTTGACATAATAAATACGTGTAAAATATAACAAGCAGGACGTAGGAACGAAGTTCCGTTTACGTTCTGCTTGATTATATTACACACGTAGCGGTGGCCAGTTCATTGGCATTTTAGTGTGCATCATCTTGTGAAATTAGTTTTTCTATAATTGAATTGT
>JAFYOD010000232.1 GCA_017556515.1 Lachnospiraceae bacterium | reverse complement strand
TGACCAGCTTCTTTTAACTGGCTAACGAGGTTGGAAAGCATACCACCCGGTACCTGGTACTGAAGTGTCTTGATGTTAACGCCCATAACCTTCGGATCAAGAAGACCGCTCTTAAGAGCTTCCTCACGAAGTGGTGTGAAGTAGTCTGCGATCTCAGCAAGAAGGTTCTGATCGAAGCCCGGATCGTAGATTGTACCACGGAATGTCTCTGCCATAACCTCTGTAGCCGGCTGGGATGTACCAAGAGCTAACGGAGACATCGCACAGTCGATGATCTCACAACCAGCCTCAACAGCCTTTAAGTATGTCATGGAAGCAACACCGGATGTGTAGTGTGTATGAAGGTCGATCGGAAGTTTTGTACCTTCCTTAAGAGCTTTAACAAGCTCATCAGCCTTATACGGTGTAAGAAGACCAGCCATATCTTTGATACAGATGGAGTGACAGCCCATTTCCTCGAGTTCACGAGCAATGTTCTTCCAGTAGTCAAGTGTGTAAGCATCACCAAGTGTGTAGGATAATGCTACCTGTACATGACCGCCTTCTTTGTTTGTAGCGTCAACTGCTGTCTTAAGGTTTCTTAAGTCGTTTAAGCAGTCGAAGATACGGATGATATCGATACCGTTTGCAAGGGACTTCTGTACGAAGTACTCTACAACGTCATCAGAGTAGTGGTTGTAACCAAGAATGTTCTGACCACGGAATAACATCTGTAATTTTGTATTCTTGAAACCATCTCTTAATTTTCTAAGTCTCTCCCACGGATCTTCTTTTAAGAAACGAAGGGAAGCATCGAAAGTAGCACCGCCCCAGCACTCTACAGCATGGTAGCCTACTTTATCCATCTTCTCGATGATCGGGAGCATCTGCTCTGTAGACATTCTAGTAGCAAGTAAGGACTGGTGAGCATCACGAAGGACAGTCTCAACAATCTTAACCGGCTTTTTCTGCATCTCTGCCATTTTATATTCCTCCTGGATTAATCAATAAAGGTCAACAGGTCTCCCCAGGAACCCTGAGGAGTCCTGCATAATAGTTCTTATACGCCGAAGATAGCCATGAATGTACCGGCAGCAACCGCTGTACCGATAACACCAGCAACGTTCGGACCCATAGCGTGCATGAGAAGGAAGTTTGTCGGATCTGCCTCAGAACCAACCTTCTGGGATACACGTGCTGCCATCGGAACCGCAGATACACCAGCAGAACCGATAAGCGGGTTGATCTTGCCACCGGAAAGTTTGCACATGATCTTACCGAAGATACAACCAGCAGCTGTACCGAAACAGAAAGCAATAAGACCAAGAGCAACAATCTTAAGTGTAGTAACCTTTAAGAATGCCTCAGCACTTGTTGTAGCACCTACGGAAAGGCCGAGAACGATAACTACGATGTACATAAGAGCGTTGGAAGCTGTTTCCTGAAGCTGTTTTACAACGCCACACTCACGGAACAGGTTACCAACCATGAGCATACCAACAAGCGGAGCTGTTGTCGGAAGAATCATACATACGATGATTGTAACAAGGATCGGGAATAAGATCTTCTCCAGTTTGGATACCGGACGAAGCTGTTCCATTTTGATCTTTCTCTCTTCCTCTGTTGTAAGAGCCTTCATGATCGGCGGCTGGATAACCGGAACGAGAGCCATGTAGGAATAAGCAGCAACGGCGATCGGACCCATAAACTCTGTCTGGCCAAGTTTACCAGCAAGGAAGATGGAAGTCGGGCCGTCAGCACCACCGATGATGGAGATAGCTGCAGCAGCCTTGTCGTTGAAGCCCATGAAAATAGCCATAAAGTAAGCAGCGTAGATACCGAACTGAGCAGCCGCACCTAAGAGGAAGCTCTTCGGGTTAGCGATAAGCGGACCGAAGTCAGTCATCGCACCTACACCCATGAAGATCAGGGACGGTAAGATACTCCACTCATCGAGTAAGTAGAAGTACCAAAGAAGTCCACCGACACCGTTGGAAGAATCTTCTGCATGGATCATAATATCCGGGTAGATATTTACAAGCAGCATACCGAAGGAGATCGGAACAAGAAGTAACGGCTCAAAACCTTTACCGATAGCAAGATATAAGAAGAAACATGCTACGGCGATCATGATGAGGTTACCTGTTGTCAGGTTCAGGAATGCTGTCTGCTGAAGAAGATTCGAAAGTGTGTTAACAACATAATCCATATTTTTCCCTCCACGTGGAATCTTTTTTCAGCAATTAATTAGTTCATTGTAGCGAGAGTTGCACCCGGCTCTACGGAATCACCAGCAGCAACGTTGATTGTAGCGATTGTACCATCCTGCGGAGCTACGATCTCGTTTTCCATCTTCATAGCTTCGAGAACAAGGATAACCTGACCCTTCTTAACAGCCTGACCTGCGGAAGCTTTAACGCCAAGGATCTTACCCGGCATCGGAGCTGTAACTGCTACTGCGCCTGCTGCACCAGCCGGAGCTGCCGGAGCTGCTGCCGGAGCCGGAGCTGCTGCCTTCGGAGCTGCTTTCGGTGCTGCCTTCGGAGCTGCTGCCGGAGCAGAAGCTGCGCCTGTGAAACCTTCTTCTACTGTTACTTCGTAAACGTTACCATTAACTGTAATTGTATAGTTTTTCATTATTTAATTCCTCCTGAAATTATAGGTTATGTGCAACAAATTTCCCGTTGCACACGGTCCTACCCAACTGTTTCTTATTTCCAGCTGCGGTTCGGAACACGTTTGATGGAACGAACTACAAGTCCGTTTGCAGATGTCTTACCTTCAGATGCTGCAATTGCTGCTGCGATTACAGAGATAAGCTCTGTATCATCAACATACTCCTCTTCCTCAACAACCGGAGCTGCCACAGGAGCCGGAGCTGCTGCCGGTGCCGGAGCCGGTGCCGGAGCATTTTTCGCTTTCAGTTTATTCTCAAATACGCTGATGTATTTGAAGAGATCGATAACCCAAGCGATGAAAATAAGAACTACGAAAACAACGCCCATACCCATAAGAGTATTCATGCCGGCTTTTGTCATTTTCTCACCAGTTGTATATTCCGGAGAGAAGGAAATACCCTGGATCTCAGTAAACTCTTCGTCTACCATAAGAGTCATTTCCATGTTTCTCTGCTCATATACAGCGTTCATTCTTGCAATATAACCTTCGTCGCCTAAAGTTACTGTTGCTGTTTCATAAGAAACAAGTGCGCCAAGGTCACCCATAACGGATTCCCAGGACTTGAATGCAGTCTGCATTGTGTAGTCTTTGCTCTTTGTAGCGGATGCAAGCTGTGTAGCAACATCCTCTGCAGTCATCTCGCTGAACGCATTGATATAGTTTTCAGCAAGCATCTGCATATTGGAAACTGCCTCAGCTTCGAGTTCAACAGCTGCATCATTTGCGCCAGAACATGCAGTCAGAGCAAACAGACATAAGCTCATGCAAAGAGCAAGCCAGATTCTCTTAATATTCTTCATATATCTGCCACCTCGTATTAGATTGTGCCGTGTTTCTTGGACGGACGATCCTCTCTCTTTGTGAACAGCATCTCGAATGCTGCTACTACGCGCTGTCTTGTCTCGTCAGCTTTGATGATATCATCAACATATCCTCTTCTAGCTGCTGCCATAGCGCTTGCCTGCATAGCTGTGTACTCAGCTGCTTTTTCTGCAATAAGAGCTGCCGGATCCTGAGACTCAGCGATCTCTTTTGCGTACATGATCTTAACTGCCGGTGTAGCATCCATCATACCGATAGAAGCTTTCTCCCAAGCGTAAACGATGTCAGCACCGATGGATTTGCTGTTCATAGCAAGACCAGCTGTACCAAATGCTGTACCGCATACTACAGTTACTTTCGGAACACTTGCGTTAGCAAATGCTGCTGTTAATTTTGCTGCTGCTCTTGCGATCTTCTTCTCGTTGCAAGCGCAGTTCTTGTAACCGTTAACGTTTACAAGTGTAAGTACCGGAATCTCGAAAGCATCACAGAAGTTAACGAAATCAGCTGCCTTCTCACAAGCTGCTGCTGTTAAACCGCTGTCATAAGTAGCAACTTTCTCGCCATCCTCGTAGGACTCTGTGCGGTTAGCAACACAACCTACTGTAGCACCGTTTAAACGGATGAAAGCTGTTACCATGCTCGGAGCATAGTTTTTCTTCATTTCGATGAAGAGATTGTCATCGGAGATCATTGCAAGTGCAAGAGCTGTATCACCTGTGCAAGCCTCGATGCCTTCGCACATTCTGTTGAGATCGTCTTCACACTCATCGTAGGACATATCATCCTCGTTGTTTGCCGGAAGAATGGAAACAAGTGTGTGGATCTGAGAAAGGATCTCTTCCTCTGTACCTGTTGCACAAACGTTGCCGGATTCCTCAGCCTGATATTTTGCTGTGGAGTTGTCTGCCTTGTTCTCAACGATCGCGTTCGGAGCGTTTACGAATAATTTTGCTTTGTCTTCCATGTAAGTGAAGTCTGCCATAGCAGAAGCCACTGCCATACCGCCGCCGCAGTTACCGAATACTGCCTGAATCTGCGGAATAACACCGGAAGCCATTGTCTGGCAAGCATAAAGTTTGCCGAAACCATCAAGAGCATCCATACCTTCCTGAAGTCTTAAACCTGCACAGTCGATGAGACCGATTACCGGAGCACCCATCTTCATAGCCATAGCGTAGATGTTCTCGATCTTCTTTGCGTGCATTTCACCTACAGAACCACCCATAACTGCTGCGTTCTGGCTGTAAACGTATACAAGAGCTCCCTCGATTGTACCGTAACCAGTAACAACGCCGTCTGCAGGTGTTTCCTGAGCCTGCATGTTGAAGTCTGTGCTTCTGGCAGTCATGTACGCACCAACTTCTACGAAGCTGTTCTCATCAAGCAATAAGTTGATTCTGTTCATTGCTGAATTAGTCATTTTTGCTGTCCTCCATTGATAATATTGAAAATTGACGAAAACCAAATTTCTGCCTATATAATCATACTCTGTATACATGCAAATTTCAAGCGGTTTTTGGCTGAAAAACCAAAAATTGTATGGATACAAATACAAAGCGGTCGCGAGTTATTTTTCTTTCGCGACCGCTTACCTTTTCTTTATAATATAAAGCTTGTTTTTCTTATTATAAAGGTACCTTTTTACTCTGTGAAATTCCGTTATTATTTGTACATTTTACTTAATGTAAAACCTCGTCCGTGCACCTCTCCTACCGGGTGTACGATCATAAATGCACATGGATCCTGCTCCATTACGATATCATTTAACTGAGCCAGTTCACGACCGGAAACCACAGAAAGGACTGCCATGGATTTCTGTCTTGTATGTCCGCCTTCCATATGAAGAAGTGTAGTACCGCGATCCAGTTTCACGCGGATCGCTTCGCTGATCTCCTCGTATTTGGAACTGAAGATCTTTACCTGTACCTGTTTTGTGCCCATCATCAGCACTTTATCCAGAACCATAGTGTAGATCATAACCATGATCAGTGCATAAAGAATACGCTCCTTGTCACCAAACGGCATCTGAGCGATCAGGATCACTGCGTCAAATACATACATGGAGACAGAAACCGGGATACCGATTCGTTTTTTCATTACAAGCGGCGGAATATCCATACCACCTGTAGATGCGCCTGCCTTAATTACGATGCCAAGTGAAAAACCGATCATAAGACCTGCAAAGATCGCACAAAGCATTGGATCGGAAGAAATCACCATATCACCTACTACTGCGATCGCCACATCCAGCATAACCGGATAATAAAATGTCGCGATCAGAGTTGTCAGTGCAAACTTTTTGCCAAGCTCCAGCCATCCAAGTCCAAACATCAAGATGTTAAATGCACCTACAAATGTAGAGATCGGAATTCCCCAAAGTCTCTGCGCCAAAAGTGCCATACCTGTTGTACCTGCCGCGATCATGTCCATCGGAAGTACGAACAGCGCCACACCAAATGCATAGACGGTAAGTCCAAATACAATGATCAAAACCTGCTTGATCACTTTACTATAATTCTTTTCATTTCCCATTGCCACAGCTCCCATTTTTACATTTACCGACCCTCTGAATCAGTCGGCTCTCCTTTCCTTTTTGGTTCTCTTCTGTTGCATTGTTTCTTTGAAATATCTTGCTATTTCGCTTCTCTTCTAACACTTTAATGTAAAAAATTGCATACAAAAAGGGCGGATTCACCGCCCTTCCTGAATCATCTCAAGCATAGCACTTCAACGTGCGAATGTCAATCATGCAAAATGAAAATATTTATATTTTTGTAATCCCTTCGTCCAGGCATTAACCGGCATAAGGCACATCTCCAAAATAATCGTATTCACTGACGCCGTTGATATAATACACAAAGTCATCCGGCTCACGCTCCACGAGAATGTCGCATCTTCTTCCGTCTTCGAGTTCCATCTCGACCACAGAGACTCCATCCGTTTTTCTCGGTCTGAATTTCGTTCCCTTTGGAAGAGTTACTTCCTCTTTCTCGTCACTGTCTTCTGTATGCATCAGCACAGGAATGTCACGTTTGGCTGTCAGTGCATAATCCCAATCAAAATGAAGGTTCGCGAAATTGTATCGCTCCTCCTTTGCAACCGGAGTTCCGTCTTCTCCAACCGAATAGTTTCGGTACACCATGTAGGTTCCAAGAATATCCAGGCGATCATACAGAGTAAACTGCTCCGGATCAGAAATGAAATGACCGTAAACCGCAATTCCGGTTCCGTCCAGAAACTCTGGTCCTTGCATTTCTTCCGTGTCTGCTAAACGGATGATCTCCATTTTTCTCCAGTCATTGTCCATCATGAACTCCAGATAAAGATATGGAGTGCCATCTTCCGAATGCATTAAGTATGCATCTGAAAACATTCCATAAATCTCATCATGTTCGATTTCTATAACTGCATCAGTTCCGTCCTCTCTGCGGACAGTCACAGTTGAACAATATGCATCTTCATCATATTCAACCAAATAGCTTGTTTTATCCTCCGTTCCGTTTCCGTCCATGTCGGCAAGGATCACTTCTCCCTGCTCAACTTCACAGATCGGATACTCAATATCATACCGGTATGCCTCCGCAAACAATTTTTCATTACCGGCATACGGAAGCATTACTTCAAATTTGCCGGATGCCCACGGACCTAACACATACGGACTAAATCGGAATTCTAATCCCTCTGTTGTCAAGATCCATTCTAACGGAGATGACATTTCTCCTTCCGGATCATAAAACATCTCCTCCAGCCATTCCTCATAGCCGTCAAAAAACAATTCTTCCTCATAGTTCTTCTTCAGACTATCCTTGACATATTTGTATACAGAATCCAGATCGGTCACTACTTCTGTCAGTTCCAACATCTCTCCGGTTTCTGTATCAAATGCCTCACCATTTTCATAGTAACTGCCATGCACACCACCAAGAAAAGCCGTTTCTTCATTGATAAAGCTCAAAACTCCACTGTCTGCTCTGGTAATCTCAATTTCTCTGGAAATAGAAATACTCGTTCCTTCCGGATAAACGCCCTCCTTTACATATCCATGATATTCCTTATAAGTTGCATATACATCCTGCCAGTTCTGTTCATTATATGCATGGATTGCTGTTTTCAGTTCTTCATATCCATCACTTAAAATTTGGATCTTATCGCTGTCCGCAGTGATGATCGGACCCTTTTCATCCCACTCGCCTTCATATTCAGCTGTAAGTCCAATTACCAACGAAGTCTGTTTCATCTCTTCTTTTTCCGGAAGTTGTGTATCATCTGTCGGTTCTGCTTCAGAAACCGTCGTACTATCCACTGTTTCATCCACCCGACTCTCCTCGATCGCTGTTGTTTCTATATTATTGTTTGTTGTAGTTTCGTTTCCGCAGGCGCTCAGAAAAAGTGCTGACGCCAATACTAAACTTGCATATCGTTTCATGCTCTTACCCTCCTGTCTGTACAAGTTTTCCATTTTCCAGGCTCATTCTAACATATCTTATTTAAACTTGCTTTTCTTTTCCTTTACTTATTTCTTAACAAATCTCGTCAAAACTTCGGTTTCTTGACATCACATCCAAAACAAACTATACTCATAAATAAAAACTAAAAAGGAGAAGAACTATGGTATTTCCTATGAATTTTGCTCTGCTCTTTGCAGCTGCAATGCTGATCAGCTCGATCGGTTTCAAAAATTATGTCTGGTTCATTTCCCTGGGTTACGGCTTTTCCATCGCAGGAGAAGGCCTCCTCATGATGCTTTTATATGGTCAGGAACTGACTCCGGGCACAATGATCTGTTGTATCCTGTTTATTGTTTACGGCTGTCGACTCGGCGGATATCTTGCTTTCCGTGAATTCACAAGCAACTCCTACAAGAAGAACATGACAGGAGAGATCAAAGACGGTAAGTTCGTTCCGATGGGTGTAAAGATCGCAATCTGGGTGACCTGTGCACTTTTGTATGTAACACAGATTTCTGCAGTTTTCTACCGCCTCCACAACTCAAGCGGTTCCAATACCTGGACTTACGTGGGTGCTGTGATCATGCTCTTTGGCATTATCTTGGAATCTGCTGCTGATTTCCAGAAAAATGCTGCAAAAAAAGTGAATCCGCGCCGTTTTGTAGATACAGGACTCTATCGCATTGTGCGCTGTCCGAACTATCTCGGTGAAATGATCTTCTGGACCGGTGTTCTGATCTCCGGTATTGGTGCGATCTCCGGTATCGGTCAGTGGGCTGTGGTACTTACCGGATATGCAGGAATCATCTTTGTTATGTTCAGCGGTGCAAGACGTCTTGAGATCCGTCAGAACAAGAATTACGGAAACGATCCGGAATATCAGAAGTATGTAAAAACTGTTCCGATCCTAGTGCCGTTTATCCCGCTTTACAGTGTGGAGAAACACAAATGGCTGGTGGCGTAATTCACATACTCGAATGGTGTATAAGATTACTTATAGAACGAACCCGTTATGGAGACAGTGCTCCACAGCGGGTTCTTTTGATATAATTAGAAAATCAGTTCTGCAATAAACCGTTCATCGTCTGCTTTTAACTTCATATTACCATGATTTTCCTCCACAAGTTTTTGGACATTTTTCAATCCAAAACCATGTTGCTTTTTATCTTCTTTTTTAGTAAAAAATACCCTGTTTTTTTTATTGCTCTCAAAAATCTTGCTGTTTTCAATTCGAATAAACTTTTGCTTTCCATCATTAACCGCAAACATTCGAACCGTGATCCACCTCTTATCTCGTCTCCTTTCAACGGCTTCGATAGCATTATCGATCAGGTTCGATAAGATACCGATCAGAGCAAAATCATCCACTTGTTCAACATCAAATCCAGGCTCTACAAAAACTTGAAAATCGATATATTTTTCTTTTGCAGCAGCATGTTTTTCATTCAAAATCGCATTCAAGACCGGCCGTTCACAATAAATAGTTCGGCTTGTTTCTTCGATCCTTGCCTTAATTTCTTCTGCAAGTTCGTGTTGAATCGCACGGCCCTCGTTATCCGACGTTACCGCGTGAAAAATACTCAGATATCGATTCATATCATGCGTGAGGCTGCGAAATTCTGTCTGCATTTCTTCCAATCGTTGATAATGAGCCTGCTCCAGTTCATTCTTTTTCTCAAACTCTGACAATCTGCGGATCTGTTTTCTTTTTAAGATATTTTTTTCATAATAAACAAACAGAGCAATATTCATAAGCACCATCACAGTGGCATACAAAAACCATTTTCCTAAAAACTCACGGTTCAGATGCAGGTCCAAAGTATCAATATCCCAGGCCATAAACAGATATGTAACAAACATAGATGCCATAAACAGCCATCCTTCTTTCCCAAAGTCCTGTTCCTGACATGCATCACCGATCATTCGAATTACAGTATAGATCAAAAGATTGCCACAACCAACCATAATCGTTTCCAATAATAGTTTCGCATTTTTTATATCTACCGGTATTAACAACAGATATACATCTGCTGACAACAAACAATAAATCCAAACTAACCAGCCAAAGGTAATCACACAGATTTTTTGTGCCATTCCCCCGCGAAACAGCCAAATTCCAACACCAAGAATAATCAAATATTTGATTTCGTTAGTATTGCGCGGCATACTTCCCATGACAAAAATAAGAAACACCATAGACCAAAAAATCCATTTTTTACGTCCTTCTTTTGTTCCCAGCACCTGATCACACAAATGAAAAATAATCGTCAAATGAATCATATACAGCGGCAATAAAAATAAAAATGACATCGTTCGATTATACAATTGCAGTAACAACATTATACATACTTCCTTCCCCAATATTGAAAGATACGCTCTTCAAATTCTCCGTATTTTGATCTAGAAATCGCAAGAATGGTCTTGTCTTTTAAAACCACTTCTGTCCTTGAATAAGAGTCTACATGCCTCAGATTGACCAAATAGCTATTATGAGCAAATACAAAATCATCTTTCGCCAGACGTGTTCCTAGTGTCCCTATTTTTTCACGAACTAGTAAACAGGATCCCTCAGCTTCCCCAAAGGTATGTACCTGACATCCTCCTCTGACAATCGAAACATATAGAATATCCAGAAGTTTTACGCGAACAACGTATCCTTCCTTTTCACACACCAGATATTCATCCGTAAAAATTCGACTTGCCTCCTGAAAAATATCACTTAACTCCTGTTCTATTTTCTCCTTTCCATAACTTTTCAACAGATAACGATACGGGGATACTTTAATAGATTCAGGGGTCGGATTTCTCACTCCAGAAATAAAGATCAGAAGTGCATTTCTATTTTCTTTTCTGATGCGAATCGCAGTCTCAATTCCATCAATTCCCGGCATATCCACGTCTAGAATGATTACTTCATGCATAATATCGGAATCAACGAGTAAATCTTCTCCACTACTGTACAGAAGCACTTCTGCCCCTGCATCAAACACTTTATATATTTCTTCTTTCAACCAAAGCTGATACTCTCGATCATCATCACAAACTGCAATCCTTAGCATAATCTCACCTCTCTTGTTGATTTCATTATATCTAAAAAATTACACCATTTTTCAACATGTTAAAAACTGTATAAAAATTGTCGATTTTGGTAATAAAAAAGCCGGTATCGCAGTTTTCACTTTGATATCGGCCACTAATAATTTCTTTATGACTATATTCGTTCTTACTTATTCTCTTCCTTTTTCTCAATCAATCCCATCAGCACTTCATGCATATGCGGTAATTCTTTTTTCAGAGAAACTATTCTTCCTTCTTTACTCAGGAAGCAGTGACTGGTTTCGCCTGTCGCATTGAGAACTCCTGTTTCTTTATTTCGGATCTCATAGCGAACAGTGTATTTAATTCCATTGTATGCACTTAAAATCGGTGTGATTGACACCGTTTCTCCGTACTTGGTCATCTGGCGATACTGACAGTTTACCGTGAGCACCGGACTCACAACACCTGCCTCTTCCATTTTATCATATGGGATTCCCAGCTTGGACAGATATGCAGTTCGTGCTGATTCGAACCAACGGATATAGTTCGAATGATGT
>JAFYOD010000231.1 GCA_017556515.1 Lachnospiraceae bacterium | reverse complement strand
TTGTTACATTCGCGATTGACAGCTCTTTTCCTGCGGAAGCATTATTAAACAGCTTACTACATACCGTACATTTATAATGCTCAATATTGCCTGTGCTTGTCTTCGTTGCTTCTTTTCTGGCTACCTTCTCAAGTTTATGACCTGCAGGGATATCTTCATATCGGACATCACCACATCCGGCTACAGTACAAGTATATTTCATCTTGCCCTTTGTAGTGCATGTACTCTGAGTTACCACAACACCACTGTTCCACTGACATACATGAGACAGTTTCGGGATCTCGACTTCATCAATCGTAAGTTCGTTTGCTGCATCTGCATCTGCAAACAATCCGCCGCAGCACTCACAAACATAATGCTCGATATTACCCTTGCTTGTCTGTGTCGCAGCTTTTGCTTCTACTCTTTCTAACTCATGAAGCATAGTCATAACGAAGTCAGAGAAGCTTGTTAATACAAAGTCTGCATACCATTTTCCACCCTCTTGGTAAACGTACGGGTGAATCAGTTTCGGATATCCACCTGTTACCTCATAATGGTAAATAACTAAGAAATCCGGATTGATACTGCTCGGAACCGGAAGTGTAATTTTAACCGGAACTGCAAGATTCTTTGTGTCCTCTACATTTTCAAGATCCATAGAGAAACTTACTGCAACAGAACTATTATATAATTCCGGAATCACATGTGTCGGATCCTTTGGCTTATCAACCACAAGCTGGATCGGAGCAGCGTTTACATCATTCTTATTCAGGTTTGCACCAACGATAGAAACCTCTGACTGGTTAAATGCTGAAGCTGCATTTGTCACCTGGACAGATGCCGCACCACCCACTTTATCCTCAAGTTCTGCAAGTTTATCTGTTGCACCGGTATTATCCTGATCCACCAGGAGCGCAGTCTTCAATTCCTGTGTATCCACATTCTGTACCGCAGAAAGGATACCGCTCTGTGTTGTTGTATTGCTAATAATTCCTGTTAGATTATTATTTACCTGCTGTGTAACTCCCATTGTATCGTACGCCGGAGAGAAGTCAGACCATCTGCCGTTTCCAATGACTTCCATGTCATTAGAAAGCGCTCTTACACGGAACTTGTAGAATCCATCACCTTTTTCCTGGAAATAATGATCATCGATCGGATTTTCCGTATGTGGATTGCCAAATCCTCTCATTCCATCATATGGCACATATGTACCATCGATTATATCACAATAATACATCTGAACCTGGTAACCATCCACGAAATCAGAAACAGACAGTTCTTTCCAGTCAATCCAAGTTACAAATTCATCATCTTTATCCACCCATGCCAGATCCGTTACTCGATCCAACTTTGTGGTTGGTTTTGCATAAGTATAGAGTCCGGATGTTGCCACATCACTATTACAGTATTCAATGTAGTCACCTAAAGACTGAACAGTAAAGTAATATGTACCGCTGTCCAGATCCTGGGTTCTGAAACTGCACACAGAACGATACTGCGGCTGATAATTCGGTCCGAAGCTCCATCTTTCGGAATGGCA
>JAFYOD010000230.1 GCA_017556515.1 Lachnospiraceae bacterium | reverse complement strand
TTATATGTCAGCAAAGGACCTGAGATCGCGACTGTTGCGGTGCCGAAATTGGAAGGTCAGTCGACAGACTGGGCTGTTCAGTTACTGACTTCTTCAGGTCTTGTAACCGGCTCTATCACAGAGGAGCATCACGATACAGTTCCGGCCGGATGTGTGATCAGTCAGGCAATTGCAGCAGGTGAGGAAATTGAGATCGGAACAGTAGTTGATTATGTAGTCAGTCTTGGACCGAAGCCGCCGGAAACACAGTTCTTGGCTTCCCTTGAGGCAAGCTATCCGCTTCGAGTTTCTTATGGACCGGGCGCTCCGTCTACGGAGATCCAGATCCAGATTCGTTTGAAACAGATCGTAAACGGAGAAGTAAAATATACAGAATTAACATCACCAAAGGCATACACGACAGATACTATGCTGGACATTCGATTCACGAAGATCCGCGGTGCAGACGGTGTCACCAATGGAGAAGTTGAAATTGTAGATTTGACTAACAACGTAGTTCTGAACACTTATAATGTAAACTTTTTTGAAATTGAGCTATAACATATGACTGGAAAGATAATGAAAGGAATTGCCGGATTCTATTATGTACATGACGGCATTTCCAATGTTTATGAATGTAAGGCAAAAGGAATTTTTCGTAACAAAAAGATCAAACCGCTGGTTGGAGATGATGTGGAGTTCACGATCCTGGATGAACAGGAGAAGACAGGAAATATCATTGATATCCTGGAACGACAGAATGAACTGATCCGTCCGGCAGTAGCCAACATTGACCAGGCAATGGTAGTATTTGCAGCTACAGATCCGGAGCCGAATCTGAATCTTTTGGATCGATTCCTCGTGACAATGGAATCTCAGGATGTTCCGGTTGTAATCTGCTTCAATAAAAAAGACCTGGTTACTGAGGAAGAGGCAAAGAAGCTGACTTCCATCTATGAAGCGGCAGGATATGAAGTACATTTGACCAACGCAAAAAGTGGTGAAGGTATCGAACAGATCCTTGGACTTCTGAGAGGTAAAACAACGGTTTTAGCAGGTCCTTCCGGCGTTGGAAAATCAACTATTACAAATGAGATCCAGCCGGAAGCAGAGATGGAAACCGGTTCGATCAGTGAAAAAATCAAACGAGGAAAACATACAACACGTCATTCAGAACTATTCTTTGTGGAAGCTGACACGTATGTTATGGACACCCCGGGATTCAGTTCGATGTTTGTTGACAATATGAAACCGGAGGAGCTTCAGCAATTTTTTCCTGAATTTGAAGAATTTATCCCGGATTGTCGATTCCTTGGATGCGTTCATGTAGGTGAACGAGAGTGCGGAGTGAAAGATGCTGTAAAAGAAGGCACACTTTCTAAAGAACGCTATGAAAACTATCGATTGATTTATGAAGAATTAAAAAATAAAAGGAGATATTAGTATGTATATTTTAGCACCATCCGTTTTAGCAGCAGATTTTTCTAAATTAGGAGAAGACGTAGTAACAGTAGCAGAAGCAGGCGCAAAATATATCCATCTGGATGTTATGGACGGCGCATTCGTTCCGAGCATTTCCTTTGGTATGCCGGTCATCGAAAAATTACGCGGATGCACAGATGCGATCTTCGATGTTCACATGATGGTAGAAGAGCCTGGACGTTACATTCAGGATATGAAAAAAGTAGGTGCTGATATCATCTGTGTTCACCAGGAAGCTTGTGTACATTTAGACCGTACGATTAACCAGATCAAAGAAGCTGGCTGCAAAGCTGCAGTTGCTCTGAATCCGGCAACTCCGGTAGAAACACTTTCCTGCATTCTTGATCAGGTAGATATGTTCCTGATCATGTCTGTAAATCCGGGATTTGGCGGACAGAAATTTATTCCATATACAATCGAGAAGATCAAAAAACTTCGTAAAATGTTAGATGATGCCGGTCTTAAGACTGACATCCAGGTAGATGGCGGTGTTACTGCTGCAAACGTACGCACACTTATCGAAGCAGGTGCTAACGTATTTGTAGCCGGTTCTGCAGTATTTAAAAATGATGCAGCTGCCAATACAAAAGAATTCCTTGAAATCTTTAAAGAGTACGAATAAGTAAATCAGGTCCAGGGGGCGAATAAGAATGAAAACATGTTTATTGATTTCCGGCGGTCCTCTGGACCTTTTGTTTGCAAAAAACTTTAT
>JAFYOD010000229.1 GCA_017556515.1 Lachnospiraceae bacterium | reverse complement strand
CGCATTTCGGATCGCGATCGCCTTACGGTAATAATTATAAATGGAATTCTCATCCGCTTCCTGCTGTTCCAGACTGCCAAACGGATACTCGTCCGGAAGTTCACACTCCGGCGGCGGATTTGTTGTTCCATTGTCACGGGCGTCATTCCAATACATCGGTGCACGTTTGGACGGGTCGTTTCCGCTTCCCACCATTCCGATTTCTTCACCATAGTAAATAAAAGCACTTCCGCTCATAAATAAATTCATGGCTCCCGCCAGTTTTGTCTTCTGCTCGTGAAGGGTACAGAAGCCGGCGATCCTTCCGACGTCATGGTTGGAAAGGAACGGAGCATCGATGTAATCCGGATTGGATCCTCGATAAGCATTGTCTGCCTTTTCCAGAGCTGTCGCATAGGAATTCACACGGTCTTCCTTGCCTGCGCCGCGGAGCACATTTATGATTTTACCATCTGCATTGCCAAATGCAAAGTTAAAAATGCTTGTGATCCCGCTCTTGTAATATTCTGTGATCTGCAGGAAGCTTTCCCAGACCTCTGCCACCAGATAAACATCCGGCTTCAGAGACTCGGCAGTTTCCTGGATCCAGGCCAGCACTTCGATATTTTTATCCACCTGACCGGAATAAAACTCTTTTGCCGCGTCCAGTCGGAAGCCTGCTACACCTTTATCCAGCCAGAACTTCATGATATCTGTGATCTCCGCACGCAGAGCTTCACTGTGGAGATTCAGATCCGGCATATCGTAGTTAAAACATGCCTCATAGTACCAGTCAGTTCCCTCCACAACACAGTATTTGGAATCTTTCTCTTTTTTAAAGAAATAATAATCCAGATATTTGCATTCCTCCGGATCCGGCTCGGCACCGTCTTCCAGTCCCTGCAGATAGCTGACAGCCTCTTTGAACCAGGTGTTCTCACTGCCGGAATGGTTCACGACCAGATCGAGAATAACGTGGATATCACGCTTCTCACATTCTGCCATGAATCGTTCAAAGTCTTCCATCGTACCGTACTGAGGGTCGATGGCGTAATAATCGGTTACGTTATATTTGTGATAAGAGGCGCTCGGATGGATCGGCATCAGCCAGATTCCGTTAATCCCCAGTTCCTCCAAATAGTCGAGTTTAGAAGTAACTCCGTTGAGATCTCCGATCCCATCACCGTCAGAGTCACAAAATGAATAGACGAAAATCTCGTACCAGGTTCGATAATTGTCGTCCGGGCTTTCCACGACTGCCTCAGAACTTACAACCGCCCCCGACGTAACATCGGGAGCGGCCGTTGAATTCGTTATTTCATCTTTTGATGCACAGCCGGCTAAGGCAAGGATCGCGGAAAGCAGGCTCAGGATATATCTGATCTGCTTCATATGTATTAACCCTTTACTGCGCCGCCCATTGCTTCCTGATAGAACTTCTGAGTGATCATGAACAGGATAGCGATCGGAATGGATACCAGAACTGCTGCCGCACAGAAACGTGTGAACCAGCCGCCGATATATTCCATTTCAAGCATCTTCCACATACCGATGGAAACAGTTGCGTACTGGATCTCAGCACGAACGATGATCTTCGCGAAGATGAAGTCCATCCACGGACCCATGAACGCTGTGATTACCTGGTATACGATCATCGGTTTACATAACGGTAAAGTGATCTTGCAGAATGTCTGCCAACGAGTACATCCGTCGATCATAGCAGCTTCATCAAGAGCCTTCGGAATGGTATCCATATAACCCTTCATAACTGTGAAGCCGGTACCTGCACCTGCAGAGAAGCAGATAACAAGAGCGATCGGGATTCTGTTACCCTCTGTAAGGCCCATTGCCTTTAAGAGGAAGTAGATAGCAACCATGGACATGAAGCCCGGGAACAGGTTGATAACCATCGCCATGTTCATGTACGGTTTACGCATAGTCCATTTCACACGGGACAGACAGTAAGAAACTGCAAGCACGAAGAATGTGGACACTAAACAAGAGCAGCACGCGATAATAAATGTATTCGCGAACATCTTCGGGAAGTTCATTGTTGCTACATCAGTGAAAAGACCGATATAGTTGTCTAATGTATATTCCTTTGGTAAGAATGTGGAACAGAACATACCTGTACTCTCACCACGGAAGCTGTGAGCAATAATCCAGATGAACGGGATCAACCAGATAATGGACACGATAACCAGGAAAACATGAACAACGATATCTGTGATCATTTTCTGTTTTTTCATAGACTTCGGTTCTTTAGCCATTATTTGAATCCCTCCTCATTTTTATAGGATCCGGAGTTCCTGTATGTAACAAGAGCTACAACCGCAAGAACTACGAATGTGAAGATACCGATAACAGCACCCATGTTGTACTGCTGTTTATCGATGGATAATTTATACAGCCATGTAACAAGCAGGTCTGTCTGACCGGCGGAATCACCAACATATGTCGGGCCACCACCTGTAAGAAGGTAGATGATGTTGAAGTTGTTGATGTTGCCTGTAAACTGAGTAATGATGTACGGTGTTAATACGAAGATCATGTACGGAAGTGTTACATAACGGAACTGCTGGATCACGTTTGCACCGTCGATACGAGCTGCTTCGTACTGGTCAGCCGGGATATTCTGAAGAATACCGGTTACCTGCATAACTGTGTACGGGATACCTACCCAGAGGTTTACAACGATCAGGAGCACTCTTGCCCAGATCGCATCTGTCATAAACGGAAGTGTCTGACCCTGACCAAGGAAGCCAATGCTCTGGAGCAGAGTGTTTACAGCACCGTTGTCCTTGAACATATTACGGATGATCATCAGGGATACGAACTGAGGAACCGCAATTGTTAAGGAAAGGATTGTACGCCACATGCCTTTGAAACGTGTGGACGGACGCTGAATGATCATTGCCATGAATGTTCCGAGGAAGAAGTTCAGGAATGTTGCGAAGAACGCCCAGATGAGTGTCCATAATAATACGCTTCCGAACTGCTTACCGATCGCGGATGTGGAGTCAAACAGAGATGCAAAGTTCTGGAAACCAACCCAGTCAAACAGGATCAGGTGGTCGCCGACTGCAGAGTAGTTTGTGAACGCCATACACATCATGTACACAAGCGGTACCATAGTGAAGATCGCGATCATCGCAAACGGCGGGAACATTAAAAGTTTGTGGATATTTTCATCCAGTAAGGATTTTAAGTCTACCATAAAGCCCGGTGCTTTTTCGCCGGAGCGTTTTACCTGGAGACCTGCGTAACCGCTGCGCACGGACTCATGCCAGATCACAGCGAAAGCAACGATGATCGCAAGAGATGCAACCGCATACAGAAGGATCTGCTGAGAGTTATCACCCTGTACGTAAACGTATACGCCAAGATCATCATTCCAAACTTCCTGAGTTGCTCGGTCACCGAGGCTCGGAAGCATGTACAGCCAGTAAAGGCCGTTTGTATACATGTAATAAATAAAAGCAGCTTCAACGCCAAGGAACAGAAGACCTTTTACAAGCTGTCCCGCAGCAAAGTTGCCAAGACCCATAATCAGGCAAGAAAGCCACACCACTATGCCACCGTTCTTTAACGCTGTCGGTAAAGAAGTGGAACCGATATGATTATAAGCGGCAATCGGTTTCGTAGTTTCTTTCATTGACACGATACGTTCCCCCTTCGTGTTTTATTGTTTCGTTTTAAATTTACAGGAAATTCCTGTAAATTTAAAACAAGGCGACGACCGGAACAGTCCGGCCGTCGCTAGCTAAATTTCTATAAACTGATAATTCAGATCTAATTACAGACCGTTGCTGTTGAGAAGCTGCATTGTAGCGTCAAGCATCTCTTTTGCATTGTCAGCTGTGATGGAACCGTTGAGGATGTTAAGACCAAAGTTCTTAACCGGATCCCAGAAGTTAGCCATCTCAGCAAGTACCGGCTGAGCAATTGTGTTTGCCATCTGAGCGTTCAGTGTAGCAACTGTCGGGTTGGACTTGATAGCTTCTTCTTCTGCACATGCGGAAGCAGCCGGTGTGTAACCGCTAAGCTCATAACGGCTTAAAAGAGCTTCCGGAGATGTGAGGAACTGTGCAAGCTGCATAGCTGCCTTCGGGAACTTCGCGTTCGGGTTAACACCAACCGCTTTGTTGGAAGCGAAGGACTTCATCTGGTAATCTGTACCGTTCATTGTGAACTTCGGAAGAACTGCACAGCCAAGGTTCTCACCAAGGGACTCTGCAAGTGCCGGCTGATCCCAGTCACCGGAGAACATAGCCTGGATGGAGCCATCTTTCATACCAGCTACGCCGATACCGTCAACGTCGTTAACGAAGTTCGGGTGTTTAGCCATGTCAACCATGTATTTTGTAGCTTCTACGCAAAGGTCGGAGCTGAAGTCGATACCAGCTTCTGCATCAACACCCTGCGGTCCGAATACTGTAGCGCCAACGCCGAAGAAGAATGTACCTGTGTACCAGGAGTTGTCCATCGGGAAGGATACAACGCCTTTTTCAAGCATTGTGCCGATGTTCTTGATATCTTCCTCGTTGAATGTCTCTTTGTTATACCACATGAACCATGTGTTCGGGGATGTCGGGAAACCGTAAACACCACCATCTGTGTATGTAAGAAGATCTACGTGTGTCTGGGAGAAGTTGTTCTGAACTGTCTCAAGGTAGGAACCGCCGAGTTTGGATAAAGCGCCAGCCTCGATGAGTGTACCCATCTGGTCGTTTGCGTAGAAGAATACGTCAGCTGCTGCTGCCGGGTCATTCTTAACGATGGATGCTGCATCACCTTCGCCACATACGCCGATATCCCATGTGATCTCGTACTCCGGATGAGCCTCTTCGAATTTCGGGAGCATTACGTTGATCCAGCTGTTCTCGTCAACCTGGTCAACCTGCGGAGCCCAAACTTTAAGAGTGATTGCCTCCGGACCTGCCGGTGCTGCTGTTGTTGCCTCAGCTGCTGCCTGTGTAGCTGCTGCTGTTGTTGCTTCTGCTGCTGCCGGAGCTTTCGGTGCGCCGCAGCCAACGAGGGAAATAGCCATAGAAGAAACTAACAGTGCGGAAACTAATTTTTTCATTTTACTATACCTCCTGGTTAGAAATATTAAATAATATGTTCTTTCTAAACTTTTACGAAACTCATAAAACTTTTATAAACATATTGAGTAAAGTATAGCACTTTACATTGACGAACGTCAACCGATAAAT
>JAFYOD010000228.1 GCA_017556515.1 Lachnospiraceae bacterium | reverse complement strand
GTGTACCAGCCAGATATGGTTTTTCTTCAAGTTATACTGTTCTGCATATTCTTTTACTAACTGAGCTGCTACTTTTGTCATTTTTCCGCGATATTTCTTTGTTGCCATCAGCTTACCGTCAATAATATCGATTGTCGGATGGATGTTCAGGATACGGCTTCCAAGGTATGCTGCGTTGCTTACGCGGCCGCCTGCACGAAGGAACTCCAGATTATCCGGCATGAAGCACATATGCGCCTTGTCGATCAGCTCATTTGCTTTTGCAACTGCCTCTTCGATTGTCATATCCGGATTTGCCTCTAAGATCTGTGCCATCTCGATCACTACATTTGTAATACCAACGGATACCTGTTTTGTATCTACGAAATGAATATAATCACGATCCTCGCCTGCGATCACACCACTCTGATAGGAACATGTGGTAACTGCAGAATATGCAAGATACAGGATCTGTGCCTCCGGATATTTCTCATGGATCTCATCATAGATTGGTGTAAAGTCCTCCGGAACGCTGCCGCTGGTAGTCGGAAGTTTGCCTGTCTCTTTATAATATTTGCGGATATCCTCCGGATCAAATGTCATATCGTTTACTGTTTTATCGCCAAATGTTACATGCATCGGAACAACGTAAATACCATACTTTGCTGCAAGCTCCGGTTTTAAGTCGGATCCGGTTTCTGTCATCAGAATAATCTTTTTCATAGGGATTCTCCTTTTATTTGATTCTCAAAACTAGTTCCATTTTAAATCGTTGTTATAATCATGTCAAGTAGTTTTGAGAACCACATGTGTATTAGGAATAAAAATACTGCCACAACGTTTCCGTCATGGCAGTATGCAGTCTCATTTTTATAATACCATATTTGCAAATAATACGATCAGCGGGATCGCAATGATGGTTCTCTCCAGGAAAATAATGAATAATTTTACAAGGTTTAACGGAACTTCACTCTTAATAACAATGGCACCTACCTCTGTCAGGTAAATAATCTGTACCAGAGAAAGAGCTGCGATGATGAATTTTGTCTTTACAGACTGGATTCCGCCCACTAAAAGCGCCGGGATGAACATATCTGTGAAACCGATCAATGTCGCAGGAGCCACTGCAAATGCTTCTTCTACTCCAAGAACATTCAGGAATACACCCATCGGATAAGAGATCCAGTTAAATATCGGTGTATATGTGGCAACGATAAGAGCCACGGTACCCCAGGCTACCACGATCGGGATCAGGTCGAAGAACATGCCTACCACTACTTCCATACCGCTGGAAACAATGTCTTTCAGAGAAAGAGTAGACGCACGCTTACAGCTGGACTCGATCGCATATTCAAACATATTAACATTTTCCGGAACATCTTCATTGATCTGACTGCCAACCTGTTCCTTATAAGTATCCGGCATTGTGCTGATCGGCGGAAGTCTTCTGATGATGATCGCAAGCACAATACCAACCACACATACGCAGAGGTACATTGCCGGGAATACGTGAGAGATGCCCACCGTATTCGCGATCAGGAGACAGAACGGAATGGATACCAGAGAGAAGTTTGTCATGATATATCCGGCTTCTTTTTTTGTATAGAAGCCTTTCATGTACTGCTCTCTTGTTAAGATTACCGCCGCATTGGATGCACCGAACCAGGAAGCAATCAGGTCAACGGATGCACGGCCCGGAACGCCAAACAGCGGACGTACTACCGGACGAGTGATCACACCAAGGAATTCCATGATTCCACAGTCTGTCAGGAACGGTAATACAAAGCTGAAGCTTACTACGATACACAATAAGGTACAGCAAAGATCAACAATAGTCGCACCTGTATCGATGGAGGTAATAAACTCCGGACCACAGTTAAATACAACCATAATGGTTACGATTGCTCCGATCACCTTGGATACAAGATAAAACGGAGTGGTTGAAAATGCTTTTTTCAGGTAATGGTTATTTCTGATCCAATCTGGCTTGCAGAAATAATCATATAAGCTCATCACTGCTGCGATCACCATGATCACAGTTAAAATGTACGGGAGGCTTCCGCCAAATAAATTCTTTACAAATGTTTTCAGATAATCCAGCAGTGTTGTGAAGGAATCCCCCTGCGGGATCGGAACCAGGAACATTAATACACCAAAGCCTGATCCTAAAATAAATTTAATAAGATTCGTTGTATTTGTATACTTCTTTTCCATAATTAATTACTACCTTTACAATGCTTCTACGATCTCCATACCACGGTAGATCATATCTTTGTCGATCGGATACGGGATATGCTCCATATCCGGTCCTGTCACAATTTCCGTCAGAACCTTTTCCATCTTTGCACGGTTCAGTTCCACACCCATTTCCTTTAATGTCGTGCGGATTTCCATGTCCTGAAGGAATTGTTTTAAATCTTTTGCTTCGTCTGCTTTTCCGTCAACTGCCAGCTGGACAAGCACTCCATACGCAACTACGTTTCCGTGAAGATTCTCTTCCTCAAAACCGGGAATACAGACTAGTCCGTAGTAAACGGAATGGGCAACTGCACAGTTATACTGGTCCAGAACCATGAGGGATACCAGACCCGTGCTGACAATATTTGCCAATACGGCTTCACGGAGCGCCTCTGTACATCGTCCGTTTTTGCAATCCTTTAATGCCTGGACC
>JAFYOD010000227.1 GCA_017556515.1 Lachnospiraceae bacterium | reverse complement strand
TCTGGAGAGACGGAAAAATCCTTGAGTCTACAGACGAGCTGTAATCCGGTGCAGAGCGTTTTAACGCATATGTACTAGACATACTAAGACAAAACACGAAACAGGCTGTATGCGCCCTATAAGAGCGGTACAGCCTGTTTTATTTGTGTAATTATTTGATTACCGGCTCAGAAATCTCTTCATAACCGGCTAAAAGAAGAGCTAACATGAGATCTCTCTGAGTGTCAATATAAGCATTGTCCGGTTGGAAACGTTCGTTTACAGTATGTCCATCGATCTGAATTCCGCCACGGCTTACAGTCACTGCCGGAATACCAAGACTGATCGGAATGTTAGAATCGGTGCTTGCACCTTTCTGAAGCTTTGGCTCAATTCCGTATGCTTCATATGCAGCCATTGCAGCCTGAACAACCGGAGCTTCATTTAACTGATAACCGCCCGGACGCTGGCTTAAAATCTCGATCTGTAATTCTAATGTCTCTGTCGGATGGTTCCAACGAGCTAATTCTTTTTCAAGACCTTCTTTTGCAGCTGCTACAACAAAATCTTTCATTCTGTCGAGCTCATCCTGGCTCATGGAGCGAAGGTCTACCATCATACTGGATTTTGATGGGATTGCATTTACGGAAACACCGCCTTGTACAACGCCGATATTAAAGATTGATAATGGCTCATTCGGAACTTCAAGAGTAGCGATTTTGGCCATTGCATAGCCTAATGCATTATTTACATTCGGGATACCAAAAGCACCGAGAGCATGTCCACCTCGACCTGTATACGTAAAGCGGTATTTACAGCCTGCGATCGCATTTGTAACAAGTGAATCAAGTTGCGGACCATCGATAGACATAAAAACATCGATATTCGGATTGGTTGCAAATAAATGTTTGCTGCCACGAAGATCTCCGAGAGATTCCTCACCTACATTTCCTACGAACATAATATCGCCTTTCGCACGAATGCCTGCTTCACACATAGTCTTTGCCATAGTATATACTTCGATCATACCTCTAGTATCGTCACAAATGCCAGGTCCCCAGATAAATCCATCTTCTTTGCGAATCGGAGTACAATCGATATCCGGACCAAAAACAGTATCCATATGCGCAGCAACCACGAGAGTAGGACCGTCTCCAGTTCCTTTCAACAGACCGATCACATTGTTTACTTCATCCATATAAACATGATCTAATCCAATCTGACTCATAAGTTCAAAAAAGCGTTTTGCACGATTTTCTTCCATGTTAGAAGGGGAGCGGATCGCACATAATTCCATCTGAAGATCCACGATTGCTTCGTGTGTTTCCTCCAGGATCTGCAATGCACGTTCTATTTTCTCGTCTACCTGAAGCTGTTTGATAATGCTCTTTAATTCTTCTTTCATATTTATACTCCTTTCATGAAAGATTAAAACGCCATTTGTCCTAATAAATTAAATCCGAACAAACGGCGTCTTACAAATGTCAAAAATATGTACTTAATGTACGATTATCTCATCATACGGAACAAACCGATGACTTTGCCAAGAATCTGCACATCATCGACAATGATCGGATCCATGGAAGAGTTTTCCGGCTGAAGACGAAAATGACCGTTTTCTTTATAGAATGTTTTTACTGTTGCAGAATCTTCAACGAGTGCAACAACCATTTCTCCATTCTTTGCGGTATCCTGTTTAGCAACAATAACTTTATCATTATTAAAAATACCGGCTTCGATCATGCTTTCGCCTTTTACTTTCAACATAAATACTTCTTTGTTCGGAAGCATCTCAACCGGGATCGGCATATAATCTTCAATATTTTCTTCAGCAAGGATTGGCTGACCGGCTGCTACAGTACCGACAACCGGTACATTAACCATCTCTCTGCGTGTTAATGCAAAATCATCATCTAAAATCTCGATGGTTCTCGGTTTCGTAGGGTCACGTCGAATGTATCCGTTCTTTTCCAGTGTTTCCAAATGAGAGTGGACGGACGAGGTAGATTTTAAATGAACCGCTTCACAGATCTCACGAACTGCCGGCGGATAACCTTTAGCTAAAATTGTATCTCTAATATATTCAAGAATTTCTCTCTGTTTATCAGTAATCTTTCCTTTACTCATATACAGTTCCTCCTTACGGTAATGAACACCTA
>JAFYOD010000226.1 GCA_017556515.1 Lachnospiraceae bacterium | reverse complement strand
GTTAAATTAACAGTTTGACCATTGACCAGCACCGAGCATGATGCTATACTGGCAGACTTTTTAGCGGTCAGCCCTGTTGCGGAATATTGCACTTTCGATTTGTTTTGAACAATGCTCTGGTCATCTCCTGTCAGTGCTAACGTTGTTGCGTAGATATCTGCATAAGCCGCAGCGGTTATCTCCGGCGAACACACCTCCGTATTGACTGAGTAACTGCCGCCGGTTTTATTGATGGTGTGGCCGTCCGTTATACATCTAACCTTATATGTTCCGCTCGTGGCGTTTGGAATGGTGGCATACAACGTGTCCGCAATCGAGGACGTGTTAAATACCGCAGAAGTGCCGGTCACCGAGACCGTGGCCAGCACTGTGTTCGATGAGTCCATCAGCCGCACCGAGGCCGTCCGGCTCAGCGGATTGTAAATGGTTACCTTAACCGATGCGCCGATAACGAAGTCCGGCATGGTCGACGCGTATGGCCAGTTGTAAGTCTTAACCGACAGCGCGGAGCTTTCCGATGTGACCTGCGTTGATTTTCTCCGGACCTTTGTCTTGACCGGGTATGTCGTGTTGGCTGTCAGCCCTGTTATGGTGTAGGACCCGGAGGAACTTGACGCAATCGACACCGCCGTGTATGTTCCGCCGTTGTCGATGGAATACCACAGTTTGTCTACCGTGTCATCGGTCGACCAGTTGACCGTCAGCGTTGTTTCCGTTTTGCTCCCCAGGGACTGCGAGACCGTTGCCCCCCTCGGGATGGTGTCCAGCGTGATGCTCGCACTGGCCACGCAGTCGTCCGAAGATGAAGTCGACGCCGAAGGACCCCATGTGGCTGCCGTACCGTTTGCCCTGGCTGATATGGTGATTGTTTTTGTTCCGTCCACGTTATGGTCGACGCGGAATGAGGAGACCGTCTGGATCAGATATTTCGCATCGCTCGGCCACGGGTTGCACGTGAACCTTTTCGAGATGCTCGTCTGTGTGCCGTTGATGGTGATGCTCGCCGGACGTGCGGAGACCGTGTCGAATGTCGCGCCCCTGTTGGATGTCGACCAATAGGACGATACCGTGACATACGAGCAGTTTGCTGCGACGTCCTGAGTTGCGCTCCAGACGTAATAAAACGAGAAAGTCGACGTTTTATTTGTAACTGTACCTGTAACTGTACCGCTTAATGCCATTAATTGCTCCCCCACGGCACCAGACCGATGCCGTCATTGATAAGTATTCCCCCGGAATAGACCGAGATCGGAATTATCTTCACCCTGGAACAGATGATGACCTCTTCCTCGATGACCGATTTTTTCATGTGGAATTCATCAGCGGATACCCAGTATATCTGGTTATCATTGCGATCATATCCGGCAAACCCGACCGTGTTGTTCATTAAGACATAGGAGCCGTCGGTGCCGAACATCTTCAGGCCGTCCTTGTCCATCTGCCCGACTAAATTGTTTTCTTCGTCGTATAACTCCAAAAGCCCCGAAGCGTTATTGTCCGACCCCAATTTGAGAGTGCCGCCCTTGATGAGCGATGCCGTCAGGTTGATAACATTTATCTGCTGCATATCCAGAGTCCCGTCTATCGTCCAGGCTGAATTAAATACGCCGTTAATGCCGGTCTGCGAAAACCCTATCCCGGCCGCGTTTATCCTGATGACATTATTCGCGTTCTCCTTCGGCAGCGTGTCTACCACTAAAATCTGGTTGCCGTCGTAGATCACATAAGAGTTGCCCAGCACGCCCATGATCTTATCTGTGGCTGTCTGTAATTCTTCCCCCAGCGTAACTTTGACCGCGTCCGTCTGCTGCGCGACTATCTGCTCGGTTGTGGCGGTGATCTCTCCCATCAGCCCGGAGAGCGTCTGTTTGAAATTGCCGAACTCGACCAGAGTGTATTTTTCCAGTATGCAGTCAAATTCAAACGCGATCACGTTGGTCATCAAACTGATGCCTAATCTCTCGTCAATGACCTGCACAGTGTCCCCGACGTCGGTTATCCTCTCGAGATTCGCGCTCAGCGTATAGTTGACGCGCGGATAACTGTTGACGTCAACGTAAGCCTGGGCCTGTGTTCTTAAATCGTCAATGAGTGCCTGCTCGTAGGCTGCCTCGTCCAGTTCTCCGTTCTGGTCCTGATAGTCCTCTTCAAGTATGTCGTATTGTTCAAAGGACACCGTCCGTGTGAACGGGATGTCGTATTGTTTATCCGAAGTGACGTACACCTCCGGCAATAGGACCCCGTTTTTCCCGACCGGGAGCAGCTTGGTCACCACGTCCGACCAGTCCGCTTCGGCGGAGATGTCCTTCATGTTTTTCGCGTATCTTACTACCACGCCGTTGTCGGATCCGATGGATGCCCTGACCTCTATCTGCCAGTTATCCCTTACCAGATGGCCGCCCCACCGTTCAATGACGGTCTTCAATGCCTCAGCCAGGCTTTTTCTCACGCAGCGGAAGCTGTTGACCGTCCCGACATCCGACAGCACCGTGAACGGGCTGGTCGGTTCTGTGGCGTTGTTCAGATGGTCCAGAGCGTCGTTGCAGTTTTTATTGACGACGTAGCTGTCCTCGATGAGATAATTCTCCGCGTCGTAGAAAACATGATTCGCCCGGAGCTTAACCCGGCTTTTTGTTTTTTCGTAGTTCCCGACCCGGAACGCCTGGTCTCCCTGCGGAGTGTTGGCTGTGATTATCCTTCCGGCTGTGATGTCCGCAGCGTTTTCAATGCCCAGTTCCAGATCCAGATAATAATCCCCGTTGTCCTCCTTCCGCACTACTGCTTTGTAGGGCTGGAGGACGATGTCGCCGTTTGTCGTGTAACTTTTGTCTGTGACGTCAAATAGCCTTATCATATCCACCTCGAGTATTTAACGAGGCTGATGTCGGTTATCGTCCCGGTCCACGTCAGCGTATTGCTCCCCGGATCCAGCGCAAACGCGGAATAATCCCCAGTGACGACCCTGTTTTTCAGGACGCCGCCCCCGGTCGCCTCCATCGCCTCCGCGTCTATCGTGATCGTCGGTGTGCTGCTCATGTCGATGACAAATATCTGGTTTGAGTTGAGGCTCAGGTTGACGGTGCCGCTCCCCGTGATCGTGATCGTAGGTTTGGCCAACGTGTTGCCGTCGTTGACTACAGTCAGCGTTTTCGGGTCAGCTCCCCCGAAGGACTGTTCGATGGCCACCTCGGTGGCGTCGTATTTGTACGGCTGCACATGAAAAACGACGTCAGCCGTCCTTATCGTCAGCAGCTGGTTAAAATCTATCTGATTAAGGATCTGATAACGGTAGTATTTGTCCGGCTCGTTTGAAAAGATGACCTCGCCCTCGGAATCAAAAAACAAGATGACGTCGTCTATTTGGTCAGGATCCATCAACCCGATTCTGACCGTTTTATCATAAGCCGCGTATCCCAGTTTGGTTATGATGTCCCCGTCCCTGCCGTCTATCTCCTCGACTGATGTCCTTATCTGCGGTTTGGTGATCGGAGGGAGTTCCCCGACCACCAGCCCGGCGATGTCTGTGTTGTCTGTGCCGTTTAGTGTGATTGTTAACATTCCCTCCTCCTTACGTATAGATTGCCTTGGCTACTGTCGCCTCGACAAAGCGGCCGACCTCGTCATCGTCCAGCTCGACCTTCATGCCCCTTAACGCCTCTTTGAATGATGCGGTCATGTTGAGATTCATCGCGGTCAGCAGCTGCACCATCTGGGCGAGTAGAGCATTGCCTTCGGCGTTTCCGAAATCGACCATCTCTCTCAGTCTTTCTATCGGCAGAACTGCCTCCGCTCCGGCTTCTCCTACACCGATGCCTCCGAATATGGTCGGCTGTGTAAAGATACCGCCTTTGGCGTACCACTCAACACCGATGCGCGGCACCGACGGCGGTGACAATGAGAACGACCCCGTGATCCTGAAGTGTGGCAGTTTAATATGCGGGAATGACAGCGTGCCGCTGAAAAGTTTTTTAATGCTCGCTATGGCGTTCTGAACATAAGCGACAGCGGCCTTCATCGGCACAACTATTGCTTTATAGATTTCATTCCATGCGGATTTGGCTTTCGCCTTGATGGTGTCCCAATTCTTATAGAGCGTTATTCCGATTGCCACCAATGCGGCGATGGCTGCTATGGCTATCGCTATCGGCGCGTTTAGCATCCCGATGACACCAATGACCGCCCCGATAGCCTTTGAGACGCTCCCCAACACCAACAGCAGAGGCCCAGCCGCCGCGACAATCAATCCGATTATCGTTATAGCCTTCTGCATCTGCGGCGACAAATCGTTGAACTTATTAATCAGCTCCGCGGCCTTCTGGATCAGCGGTGTGATAATCGGGATCAGCACCGTGCCGATAGATGTCGCTAAGTCTTGCAAGGCCGCTTTGAATACCTTCGAAGAGTTAGCCAACCCGCTTGAAGTCCGTGCGAAGTCGCCCTGCGCGTCCTTCGTGGCTTCCAGAACGTACTGATAGCGAACCATCGTTTTCTGCGTTTGGTCTAATTCTTTCCAGACAAGACCCTGCTGCTCCGCGAAGGCTTTCAGGTTGACATCGTTCATCACCACGCCGAAGCGTTTCAGCGCAACGGCATTTCCTGTAAAGATGCCTTCCAATGCTCCGGCGGCTTCCTCGACTTCAACGTTGAAGTAAGACCCCAGATCCGCAGACAGACCCGCCAGTGTTGTTGACATGTCTGCCGCTGATTCCTCCGCGAAGCCGACACCTTTAGCCAGCGCACCGAATGCCGCCGCAGATTCTGTCGCTTGCACTTTCGACATGCCGAACGCGTCTCTTGTTGTGTTTGCCCATGCTTTGACTGCATCCGCGCTGTCCCCGAAGGCGACATCTATCTTGTTAAGGTTCTCTTCATAGTCAGAACCCAGTTTCGCCGCGGCGGTGTATGCCGCCACTATACCGGCAGAAAGTCTGCTCAGTTTCTTCCCGGCATCGGTCAATTTGTCCCCGACCTTTTTGAAGCCCTCACTTAAGGCCCGGAGATTCACGTTCCCGATCTCCTTCAACTGCTGTTTGAAGGTCTTTAGTTTGGATTCGGTCTCGATTATCTCGCGCCTGAGTTTGCGATACTCCTCAGAGTTCTCGTCGACCTTGGAAGCATCCATGTTCTTCTGCGCGTCCTTCAAGACATTCAGTCTTTCTTCGGTCTCTTTTATCTTCTGCGTAAGTAGTTGCTGCTTCTGTCTCCAAAGTTCAATATTTGTCGGGTTGAACTTCAGATTCCCATTGACCTTCTTAAGTTCGTCATTTACTGTTTTTGTTTCGGAATCTATCTGCCGCAGAGCCTTGTCGAGTTTTGTCGTATCTCCGCGGAACTCTATGGTTATGCCTTTGATGTCTCCAGCCATCTAATCACCCGAAAAACGCATCAATCTCGCTCTGCGTTGCTTTCCTTTTCTGTGGTTTTTCTTCTTGCTTTTCGACACGTTTCTGCCTGTCATTGTAAGCGATACAGAAATCAACAACTTGTCCCACCTGCATCCGCCTGATATCAGACATGCTTAATCCGCGCTCCATTCCCGCAAGCAATATATCATCTATTCCGATTTCTTCGGCTGAGTGAGACTTTTCAGCCGTGTCAAGTTTTTTGAACTCACCATCCCATTGAACGCCATTTTCACCACTTCCGGCACGATGATATCGAGCGGAAACGCGTCGAAACTCCTCAGCCAGGTGTCAGGATCAGGGATGTCTTCATCGGCTTCCTTTGCCATCGACCATGCGATGTTCAGAAATTCGACCAGCTCAAAGCCGCTTAGATGGATAAGCGCATCCATCAGCGCATCCGTGTCGGTCATCTTAATGACGCTTTCGAAGGTTATATCTTCGCCGCCATTCTGTCCGATTATGCCGGACACTATATCCAGTAATCCGGCGAACAGCGGCATTATTGTCGGGATTATGTCTCTCCCGAACTGGTCTCTATATGTCAGCACCCACCCCAAACGATTGTTGAAGCGGACTTCTTTTTCTCCGATTTTTATTGTCTTTTCCATAAGCTAAAAAGGGGAGATTCCTCTCCCCATAAAATTACTCCGAAGGCAGTGCCGGAACAGGCGGTGTCGTGAACATCGAGTTGTAAACTGCATCGGTCTCTTTGTAAGAAACCATCGTGATGCCTGTGCCGTTGTCTCCTGTGACCGTTACCGGAATAGATTCCGTTATCGGCTCCCTGTTTTCCTCAATGGTGTTGTACTCACGATTGATCGCTCCAAGCGATACGTTATACATGATGATGCGGCGGCTTTCGTCATCGCCTTCGACTTGGAACATGATATAAACCTTCGGCTTGGTCGCTCCCTTGACGAGAGCGATGCCGCCGTCGTCGAGAGTGATATAACCGAGGAAGTCGGTTTTGAATTTGTCGCTGAACTTTGCCACTGTCAAATCGCCTTCCATCGAGCCGCCGTTGTAAGACGACCAGTATGCGATATTGTCAGCATAGAAGTTATAGATGTCGCTCTGCTCTTCCGGTGAGAACCCCACCGCACCCGCCTGATGATAAGGTGTGCCGAGAGTTACATCGCCGTCATCGTCGACTTCGTAAGTCCCGACATAGAGATTAGAGATACCGAACTCAACCTTGTTGGCCATTTCTCCTCCTTATAAATAATAATAGATCACAAAGACACCTTCATCCTCGATGTAGATGTCTTCGCCTTTGGAATAAATAAAACCGTCAGCGAGTAAGATGTCCTCAATGGCGGCTTCATTCGATTCGCTTTTTTCTTTGTAGTAATATTCGACTCTGTATGCGTTTTCTCTGTGGTAGTGGGTATTATCGGCGTCAAAAGTTTCCTGCCCGTCTCCCATATAGATCAGATAAGGCGGCTTTGTAAGTTTCGGAGCGAATGCGTAATAAACCGGCAGTTTTGTTTTTTGTAATGTCGTTACGATGCTCATTTCAGCAGCTCCTCAAATTCTCTTATGCCTTCCTGCTCTGCAGGTTTGATGTGCGGATAAGCCGGGACTCTTTTGCCAAGTGATCCGAACTGATTCGCTAAGGCGTGACCGTTCTCCAGCAGGTGCGTAAGCCTGTAATGCTTCTTGTTATGCACAACGTACCCGCCGGCTATCTTCTTGCGTGTCCAGCTCTTCGCATAGTCGCCGGAGTCCCTCGGTGATGTGTTCTTCAACCGCTTAACGGTGTCTTTCGATGCCATGTCGATGGCTGCATCAACCCGCTCTTGAAGTTCTTTCGAATACTCGTCTAAGACCTTCCGCATCTGGATGACTAAATCATCGCTCAAGGCGTTATCCTTTCCTCTGCCGTTATCTCTAATTCTTCGTCATCGGTTATATATGTCCTGACAACGTGCAGACGGTGTTCGACTCCGCTCCAGTCGATATATTTGATCTGACGCTCGCCCAAATAGTCTTTATAAGTGCTTAAAACAAAGACATATTCAGGATGGTGGTCTGTCTGTGCAGCCTGATAATATTCAGATCGGGAGACAGACTTCCTGCGGCATAGGACTGTTCTTTCGTTGGTGATGGTTTCAACGTTATTCAACGCTTCGTCCTGCGTGTAGGTTATCTCCAGCAGTTTGATAACATCATCCATTGACTTTCTCCCGGAACAGCCTGTTATTCAGCATCCATCGAAGATTGCGCGGCATGCCCACGTTTTCAGCCCTCTTTCTCCACAGCCAGCTCGCATACATTATTTGAAGGTTCCCGTCCTGAATTGAATCATCCAGTGTTATGCCTTCATCAGATATGGCCGAGGCCGCAGCGGTAAGATACTGCTGCAGCCTCGTGTCATAATTGTTGCCATTGATGCCCAAGTCAATCTTGAGCATGTCCAATTTTGTCAGATTGTCCAAAGGCATCCTCCTTGTCTATTATTCGGACTCTTCCTGATTTGCGTCGTCCGGTGCGAAAGACATGCTCGCGTTAGGCGTTGTGTTGTTGATGCCCATAGCCACAAACCCCTCTGCGATTACCGGGAGACCGTCATAACGAGCGGTTCCCTTCAGAACGGTCTGATCCTGAATGAATCTGACGTGTTCGGACTGCTCGATCTTGGTTCCGGCTCTCTCGCCGAGGAGATACAGGTCGAAATAACCGCCGATGATGACATTATCGGGAACGAAGTCAAGGACCTCGATGACACCGCCGAGAACCGGCATGGTGTCGGTGACGCCGGTGACGAGTCTGCCATCAGAGTCAATGGAGATGGTGGCGGCCATCAGCGCGGTATAGGTGGATTCATTCATAACCCATACTTTTCTTCCGCGGCTGTATTTGCCCTTTGCTGCTCCGAAGTCGGTAACGATTGCGGCGAACAGCTGCGCAGCGGTCATGCCGCTGGAGTTGATGGCCTTAACGTTGGTGGTGTGCAGGTCGACCCATGTCCTCGCGGTTGCGGGATAATCGGCGGGTTCGGATGTCTGGCAAAGTCTTGTAACGACACCAAGCGGCATCCTCGTGCCGGTCCCGTAAAGGATAGCTTTATCCAGTGCGTAACCGATGGACGCGCCAAGCACCTGCATGATGTTGGCCAGCAGGTCGATGTCGGAATCCTCAACGGCTGCATTGCAGACTGCGAAATAGCCGCCGACCTTCCAGCAGTCAACCTCGGCGGTGTTGAACGCGAGGTTCAGCTCGTTAAGATTAGCGCAGCACTCTGTCCACACTGCTTCAGGGATGGTTCCCTGAACAGGCATCCTGCCTTCGCCCTTGACAGTGACAACGTTAACATGCTTGTAGAGTTTGGAATACTCCATGATGTTCTCTTTGAGAAGATCGAGAACAACGACAGGGATCAGCGCGCCGACGCCGGTGATGGCTCTCTTCTCGCCGATAACGGTTCTGACTTCGGACAGGAATTTCTGAACATCCTCACGGCCGAAGAATGCCGTTCTCTCCTGGATGTTCATTCCATAAAATTTTCTTGTTTCCATAGGTTTGATTTCCTTTCTTTCTTCTACAACAGGAACTTCTTCCTGCACGGTCTCGGCCTGTTTGTTCTCGAGCTCTTCCAGATCTCTTTCAAGGCCGCTGATCTCCTCTTCAAGAGCTGTCTTCGCGGCTTCATGCTCGCTCTTTTCGCTCTCGAATGCGGTGATCATTTCATCGACTGCCGTGCGCTGCTCATCGCTTTCGATTTCCTCGATAGCTTTCTCCAGCTCCGCTTTTCTGGCTTCAAAACCTTCATCGGCTTTGAGCAGTTCGGCCAGAGCTTTGCGCTTGCTGTCGATCTCTTTTCTCAGCAGTAAAACTCTTAATGCCATTAGATTCCTCTCAATTTTTCACGGAGTTCTTCGCGCATTACCTCGAGACTGCGCTTCTTGATCTCCTCGTATTCTGCCTGTCTTGCCTGGACATTTGTCTCAGGATAGGCCGGGAAGGTGCAAACGCTTACCTCATACAGCTTGACTTTCTTGATCGTCCAGTGGATACTTCCGTCTGCGAGGTATTCGGTTCCCTCGTCGAGGATGTCGAAACCGAAGCTGCACTGTGACACGTCACCGCGCTGGACCCTGGAATAGAGGTTCATTGCATCCCCATCGTTCGGATTGATGAGGATGGAACCCCACAAACCGTGGGAGTCCTCACGCAGCTCGAGCGTTCCGGCTCGATTGCGTCCCAGCACAAACATGGTCTCATGGTCGATCAATGCGCGGATGTCGTCACCCAGCGTGTCCGAGAACGCGCCCGGTGCGACTGATTCGCTCATGTCTGCCGTGATCTGGTAATTGCTATTAAAAACGGCGAAGTATCCTTCGATTCGAAGTTCTTCGCCGTCTTCCCTCGTTTTGAACTCTGAGGCTATCGACCTCACTTGTCTCATGGTCCTTATGTTACTGTCCATTGTTCGCCTCCTTGCATTTTTTAGCGTTGTCCGTTTGGAAATATTTGCCATTCAATCCGCATCGCCTTACATGGGCGCAGGGTAATTTCGTCACGCTGCACCATATCTGCTTGCGGTCGTTAAGATAGGCCTTATCACATATCAGCATCGCCACCTCCGTCTATTTCATCAAGCATCTTTTGTAGCATCTCGGCGGCTTCTTTGTTGTCCAGGACCTGCCATAATTCCGTGTCCATAAGACGCGGATGGAATGGTAAAATCTCGCAGCCGAGGATCTTCGCCTCGATGGCTGTTCTTCCAATGGCGTAAACTTTCTTATACTTCGCCATTCTCCCCAGGAACTCGCTCCGCGGCAACAACCCGATCGTGTCAGTGTCTTCCGGGATGCCGAACTCCTCATGCCACTGCGGAGACTTCCGTCCGGCGATGGCTGTGTCTTTCGTTTTCGTCCTACGGAACTGCTTGACGTATTTGACATCCACGCTCAATGGAAGATAGATTGCTTTACCGAATTGCTCCGCGCGCTCTACCATGTCCGGCAAACCGACAACATAAATAACGTCTTCATACTTTCGCATGTATGAATACGTTTCTTCGAATTTAACGTTGTCGTGAACGAAGCATATCGAATGATCTGCCCCCTTTGTCCCGGCTTTGACTGTTATCCAGTTTCTATCCGTTTTGACGTTCGGGATGATATTTGAGCATATCTCTTTAGAGTAAAAATATGCTCCGTTGAACTTATGCCGTCCGAGTTTGTACCATGCGATTTGATATTCAGCGTCCCTGTGGTTTATTTCCATCTATCTCGTCCAATATCTTCTGAAGCTCTGCCGCTGCTTCCAGATTGTCCACCACCTTCCAACGTGAGACCTTAGGGAAACGCGGGTCGTATGGTTTCAATTTACATCCAAGACATTTAGCTTCTATCGCCGTCCTGCCTACGGCGTAGACGGTCTCATAACGCGCCATCTTCTCCAGCATCTTCGACCGCTCCAGCCCCTCGATGATATCTATGCCCTCCGGGATCTCGACGCCTGGGACCCTCCGCTTTGCCGGTCTGCCTATCCACGCCGCTCCGTGTCTTTCTTCCTTCGGTACTGCAAAACTTTTGACATATTCGGTGTCGATGCTTAACGGAAGATACACCGCTTTCCCAAGGTGGGCCATCTTTTCAACGGTCTCAGGGATACCGCAAACTAAAACAAGGTCGTTATACTTCTTGAGCCAGTCATAGTTCTCCGGATGCAGATTGTTGTGAATAAAAACAATGGCATGGTCTGCACCTGTTCCGGCGATATTGACCGTTACCCAGTTTCTGTTTGTCTTGACGTTGGGGATGATGTTCTGAACGATCTCTTTTGAGTAGTAATACGCCCCGTTGTATTTGTTTGCGCCGGCCTGCCGCCACTTTTGTTTGTAGAAAGGGTGTTCGTGACTGATTATCTTCATTCATCACCTTCCTGCACTAATTTCTTCTGTAATGCGCTCATATCATACGGGATATAGTTCTCGAGGATCCTCAGCTCGTCAAGGCCGTCTCTCGGACTCATGCCGATGCGGTCTCTGACCTCGTTGCCGGTCACGAAGCCTCTGTCGGATAACTTCCCGAAGACTTCTGAAACCGTCATCAGATCCCAGTTCATCAGCGACAGGATGTTGAACTTCAAATACCATTTCGGATTTAATATCAGCTTCCTTGTCAGCTCCTGTTCTATCTCCTGAGCAATCACCCTGACGGTGTTTGATACGAAACTGTTCCAGGCGTCCTGATTGTAGTCGCCTACGCCCACCACAAAAGGCGGCACTCCGATGATCGAGGCAACTGTCCGCTTATCTATCTCAACTGAGTCAGATATCGCCAGATCTGCAAGGCTCAGCGGCCTGATCTGTTCGACCTCAAACTGCTCTGCCGGGATAAGCCACGGCTCGCCGACTTCAGAACTCTGAACATAATCCTGCAGCAGTTTCTTTCTCCCTGCCGGGTTTGAGAACTCGTCTATCATTGCATCCACTTTGACGATGATGCTCGGCTTCCATTTGGAGTTCATGAAGCCTTTCTTGGTCTCGCTGGCCTGATGCAGATTGTTGGCCACGTCACTCAAGACCACCGTCAATCCTTTGCCCTTGTACGGATAGAATTTATCCGGGTTATCCACAAAGTGCAGAAGTTCACTCGGATCGTAAGGCTGGCCGTCAATGTAAACGATATAACCGCCGCCCTGCCTCGGCATTATCGACACCCGATAAGCCGGGACCGGATCTATGCTCTCCAGCAATCCCTTCCTCGTCCTCACTGTGGCCACGGAATTGCCTTTCCCATAGAGGAGCATATTCATAACGATTGCTTCCATCCATGTCCTGCGCGTCATGTCCGGGTTCGGATCAATGTCCAGCTTCCGGCTCAGCTCGTTCCGGATCCTGATATCACCGCTCGGTCCGTTCTCCATCAGCATTATCGGCATCGAGGAGATCAGCATGGCGATTTTTCTGCAAGCTGTGAATATCTCCGGATTATCCGCAAGCGATGTGTAGCCCGGGCAATGGATGCCTTCGCCGCTGTCCATCAGGATCCCGATCTGTCCCTGTCCTCTCTTCTCACGTTTGAAAAAATCAAAGATGCTCATTCAGTCCCCCACCACTCGCGGGCTTTTTCCCTCTTTTCTAAGTTTTCCAATAACTGCACCGTCCCGAAGACTGCTGCGTCAAATAAGTCTATCCTCTGGTCCGGTGCGACCTTTTCGTACTGCACCATATCGTCCGTCTTTTCAACTGCCCTCACGTTCTGTAGGCAGTATTCAAAGGCTTCACTGTGCATATAGTATAATCGGCCGTCCTTGGCCGCTTTCTCGATATGCCTGAATCCCTGGCTTTTCACGTAGTAATACTGCGGCTGATCCACCACGTTGAACCGCTTAGCCTTCATGTCCAGGAAAAACTCCCTGGCAAATTTCTTATCCTGACCGATGACCTTGATCTTGAAGCCCTTATCTCTCATCCCCACAAACCAGTTAACGATGTCCGAATAGTTAACCGTCTCGCTGTCGCAGATCGTCAGCCAGCCGTCGTCTTTCCACCCGAACAGAGGGATGTTGTCTTCCTCCGCTTTCCTCGCCGCCTGTGATATCGGGAAGAACGCGTGAGTAATGATTATCAGCGTGTCTTTATACTGCCCGACTAAAGCTCCGGCAGTTAAGTCGTGCATCCTCGATAGATCCGCGCCGCCATACCACTGAACCGGAAGTTTAGCCAGCTCTTCCATGCTCCAGTCGTATTTGACATCCGATGTCCTGAACTCCTCGATATCGAAGTATGCCTTCATCGCTGTGGTGTAGATATTCAGCGAGCGGCTCAAAAAGTCTTTGCGCTGCTGCGGATCATTCTGCGCCTGAAGCGCATCGGCCATTAGATCATCCGGCGACACCGTGACACCATAAGACAGATTCGCTTTTTTATGCTGCTCCGGATTCATATAATCGACTTCGCCGTTCTCATCCTGGTCAGCTCTGGCAATGAGCGCGAAAAACGAATCGTCTTCCACCGTTCCGTTGGCCACCTTGATGGCATACTCCATACGACGATAACCGAAGCTGTTCGCATTGTCGCCGGCGGTCGTTATGCCGATGATCAGTTTGTTGCGGTAAGCCTTCATCGCTTCCTTGAAGCGGTTATATTGAGCCGGTGATCTATAAGCGGCAACCTCGTCAGCGATAACAAAGTTACAGTTAAAAGAATCCTGCGCGTCCGGATTGCTGGCCATCGCCCCGATATACATCGAGCCGGTCGGCTGATCGCTGTCGTCTCTGAAAATGTATTCGATGCTATGGCTCATGTTGTTGTCCAACACCCTAAATGAATCAGTCAATCCGTGATACTCAATGTTGAATTTCAAGAAGTTGAACGCTTCCATTGTCTGTTTCAACGCGTTGGCAACGATGTACGCTTTGGAACCGGATGCCCTTTGAAGGATCCCGACAGCGAAGGTCAACGCAGCGATGAAACTCGTTTTCCCGCTCTTTCTTCCTGTGAATATCAGTGCTTCCTTAAATCTCCGTTCATCCGTGTCGGTATAGAAAAAGCCGAGCAGATTGACCACAACGAAAACTTGCCACGGCTGCAATAAAAAAGGCTTCCCCAGTAAGGGATTGCCCTGCATGTCTTCGCCCTGCTGATGGACGAAGAATCCTTCCATGATCGACATGACCGCGTTGGGATCTCGCATCCTCAGCTCGATGTCGTCCCGCTTCAGATCCGCGAGGAATCGTTCGCAGGCTAAGACCACTTCAGCCCCCGCGGTTATCTTGCCGGACGTGACATCCTCAGCCCATTTAACCGCATCGGCTTTGTAGTCCTTAGCTTTAATCATATGCCTATTCCCTTAAGCACATCCTCCAGGCTTGTTTTAGTTTTCTTTTGCATGGCTTCCTCGCTGATGCGTTTAAGCCCTGCCGGAGTCAGCCCCAGATCGCGCCAGTAAGCCAGCGCGGTTTTATTCAGGTCATCCACGACAACTAATGCCGGATTCTTTATAATGTTCGTCGCGCCGCCTTTGTTCGTGTATGAAATGATCGTGTTGCCGCCGGTCTGTTTGAACTTGTCCATGGCATCGTCCCGTTGTTCCATAATGCTTGCCAGCGTGTCAATGACCGAATCAAAGTATGTCCGATATGTTCCGGCTGCCTGGCATGCTTCCGTTATCTTTTTACGCCACCATGTTCTCTTCATGTCCCTTTTAACTTAATTTCCCTCCGGAGAGGGAAGAAGCCCT